>JAJXTT010000060.1 GCA_021783525.1 Pseudomonadota bacterium | reverse complement strand
AGCATGGGAATGCCGGGCGCATTGCGTTGATAGTCAAGCCCTTTTATCTCAATGAACGCCAAGCTGCAGCATGATGCGCGATATCGTGTCCAGCCCCGAGCGGGTGAAATATTCCATCAGCGGTGCCAGGTAAGGGATTGTTAACATCATTGTGGCGAATCCGACGGCGAGCGTGATCGGGAAGCCGACTGCGAAGATGTTGAGTTGCGGGGCACTGCGGGTGAGGATGCCAAGCGCCAGGTTCGCGATCAGCAATGCGCCTATCAGGGGTAACGAGAATTGCAGCGCAAGGCTGAACAGGGTGCCTCCCCATTCGGCCATGGTGCGGAAGGCATTGGCAGCAGGCATGCCGGCGCCGATTGGAAATTCCCGGAAGCTTTCGGCCAGCGCGGACAGCATGTAGAGGTGTCCGTCTGCCGCGAGAAAGACCAGCGCGGCGATGATGCCGAGGAATTGCGCGACCACGGGCGTAAAGGATGCGTTCTGCGGGTCGTAAAAGCTGGCGAAGCCCAGGCCCATCTGCATTCCGGCGAGATCTCCGGCCATTTCCACGGCGGCAAAGATGATCTGGATGGAGAACCCCATGATGACTCCGGCCACGACTTGCGCCACCAGCACGAACAGCCCCTGTGCGGATGCCGGATCGAGGTCGGACGGGATGCTGAGCGTCGGCGCGATGACGAAAGTGATCGCCAACGCGAACCCGACCTTGATGCGCGCGGGAATCTCCTTGTTGCCGAGGATCGGGGAACTCGCAATCAGGGCCAGGACGCGCGCAAGCGGGAAGATGAGTGTGGCAAGCCAGGTGGTGAGCTGGGCACTGGTGAAACTGATCATGTCAGCCGGCCAGGTAGGGGATGCTGCTGAACAACCGGGTCATGTAATCGAGTAGCAGGCCGATCATCCACGGGCCCGACAGGATGAGTACCGCAAACATGCCGATCAGTTTTGGAATGAACGACAGCGTCATCTCGTTGATCTGCGTTGCGGCCTGAAAAATGCTGACGATCAGGCCGATGATGAGCGCGGTGAGCAGTAGTGGCGCCGAAACCATCAGCGTCAGCTCCATCGCCTGTTGCGCTATGGTCATTACCGATTCGGGGGTCATGGTTCTTGCCTCACGTATAGAAGCTCTGCACGAGCGACCCCACCAGCAAGTTCCAGCCGTCCGCCAGCACGAACAGCATGATCTTGAACGGCAGGGAAATCACGGCGGGCGACACCATCATCATACCCATCGACATCAGCACGCTGGCCACCACCATGTCGATGATGAGGAAAGGGATGAACACCACGAAACCGATCTGGAAGGCAGTCTTCAGTTCGCTGATCACGTAGGCCGGGACCAGGATCTTGAGCGGCACATCTTCGGCGCTTTGCAGCGGCTCGCTGTTCGAGATGCGTACGAACAGCGCCAGATCCGATTCGCGCGTCTGGCGCAGCATGAAGGCCTTGAGCGGCGCGCTGCCCTTCTCATAGGCTTGTTGCAGCGTGATCTTGTTCTCGCTGAAGGGCAGATAGGCGTCGTCGTAGATCTTGTCGAATACCGGCGACATTACGAAAAAAGTGAGGAACAGCGCCAGGCCGATCAAGACCTGGTTCGGCGGCGACGAGGGAGTGCCGAGGGCGGAGCGCAGCAGCGACAATACGATGATGATGCGCGTGAAGCCGGTCATCATGAGCAGGATGGCGGGCAGGAAGGTGAGCGACGAGATCAGGATCAGCGTCTGCAGGCTGAGCGTGTACGTCTGGCCGCCACCCGCCGCGGGGGTGCTGGTCAGCGCCAGCATGCCCGTTTCGGCGGCAAACGCGGAAGCGCTCGTCGCAAACAGCAAGACAGCGACTGCCATCCTTTTAACGGACATTGCGCTTCTCCATCATCTGCTTCAGCCAGACCTGGAATTTGTTGTCGTCTCCCGCCGGACCGACCGGAGCGGCGGACAGGGAGCCCTTGGGCATCGTGTGCAGCGCATTGACCTGGCCGGGAGCCACGCCGACCACCAGCCAGGTGTCGTTCACTTCAACGAGTACGATGCGTTCGCGCTGGCCCACTGCAACGCCGCTGATGACCCTGAGCGCATTGCCGGCGCCCTGCTGAGGGAGGTTGATACGCTTCAGCAGCCAGCCCACCAGCACGACGGCCGCTAGCACCAGCAACAGGCTCAGGATGACTTGCAGCACGCTGCCGGAAGACATCGCCGCCGCGGGAGGAGGCACATAGGCCGGGCGGGCTGGATCGGCGGCAAGGGCGAGCGGGGAGAAAACTGCTGCAGCCAGGGCAGCAAGAACGCGAGTTTGCATGATGGACTTCCGTTACTTGTTGATGCGGCGCAGACGCTCCGACGGGGTGATGATGTCGGTGAGGCGGATACCCAGCTTGTCGTTCACCACCACCACTTCGCCCTGCGCGATCAGGAAACCGTTGATCAGCACGTCCAGGGGTTCGCCCGCCATGCCGGCCAGTTCCACGACCGAGCCCTGGGCCAGTTGCAACAGGTTCTTGATCGGCATCTTGGTGTGGCCCAGTTCCACGGTAAGCTGCACCGGGATGTCCAGGATCATATCGAGGTCGTTGTGCGCGGTCGCGCCGCCGGCACCGCCGAATTGCTCGAACACATGCGGTTGAACCGCGGGCGTGTCGACAGCGGCCTGTTCCGCCATGGCAGCGCCCCAATCGTCCGCGCTGATTTGTTCTGTGGATTCTTCAGCCATTTTTTCCTCCGTTCAATGATTCGACTGGTTCCGTCGCCAGCATCTTCTCTACTTTCAGCGCATATTGCCCGTTGGACGCACCGTACTTGCATTCCATCACCGGCACATTGTCGACCATGACCTGGATATGGTCCCCCACTTCCAGCGGGATGATGTCTCCGACCCGCATTTTCAACACATGCTCCACATTGGTCATGGCATGCCCGAGCACGGCGGTGAGATCGATCTCTGCCGACTGGATCTGCTTGGAAAGCATGTGCAGCCAGCGCTTGTCGGCGATGACGTGATCTCCCTGCATGGTGCTGTAGAGAAGTTCGCGGATCGGTTCGATCATCGCGTACGGCATGCAGATGTGGATGGAGCCGCCGACGCCGGTGAATTCCACCTCGAAGGTCGTCACTACCACCACTTCGTTCGGCGTGGCGATGTTGGCGAACTGCGGGTTCACTTCCGAGCGGACGAATTCGAAATCCAGCTTCTGCACGGTCTCCCAGGATTTGCCGTAAGTCTGGAACACGACCTCCAGCAATTTCTGGATGATGCGATGTTCGGTCTGGGTGAACTCGCGGCCTTCGACGCGGGTGTGGAAACGCCCGTCGCCGCCGAACAGGCTATCGACCACCATGAACACCAGGTTCGGGTCGAAGATGAACAGGGCGTTGCCGCGCAGCGGCTTGACCTGAACCAGGTTCAGGTTGGCTGGAACGGGCAGGTTGCGGATGAACTCGGAGAATTTCATTACCCTGACGGGGCCGACCGATATTTCCGAGCTGCGATGGATGAAGTTATAGAGCGAGATGCGGAACAGGCGTGCGAAGCGCTCGTTGATGATCTCCATCGTGGGCATGCGCCCGCGCACGATGCGCTCCTGCGTTGCCATGTTGTAAGGGCGCACGCCTCCCTCGGGCACGTCCGACTTGGTTTCCTCGGCTTCGCCGGTGACGCCCCGCAGCAGCGAGTCGACTTCGTCCTGGGAGAGGAATTCCTTGCTCATGGCATCAATTCATCGTCACTGGATAATGAACGAGGTGAACAAAACGTCCACCACACCCTTGGGATTCGGTTCGGCGACGGCGGCTGCCGCAACGGGGGCCGAGGCGGCACCCGACGCCGCCGCATCATGCGCCGGAGCCGTCGCGGCGGGGGGAACCGGCAAACCGAGCACGCCATCGGTTTCGGCGATGATCTCGGAGATCAGTTTCTTTTTTCCTTCTATCGTCTGAAGTTCGGACGGTTTCTTGCTGGAAAGCAGGAACAACAGCTTGCTGCGAATCTCGGGCATGGCGGCCTTGATCTTCTCCTCCAGCTCGGGCTGCATCACTTTCAGCGTGATGCCTGCCTGCAGGTATTGATCGCCTTCTTCGCGTTGCAAGTTGACGGTGAAGTTCTCACCCAGGGAAACGAATTTTGCTTCATGCGGGGGTTCCGTCTTGGGTGCTTCCGCGTGCGCATCCGCCGAGGCATGCCCCCTGGAGAAGTACCAACCCGCTCCGCCGGCGATGATGACCAGCAACAAAACGATGCCGATGATCAGCATCTTCTTGCTTTTCGGCGGCGCAGCGACCGGGGTTTCTTCTTTGGCCGCTGATGCAGCAGGTTTGGCAGGGGGCTTCGTCGCCATTTAGCGATTCCTTTCAGGTGATTGGCATTATGTGGTTGATATATCGCCTGCCATAGGGGGAATAAAGCAGGAAACCGGCCCCATTTCAGGCTTCAGGCGAAGGTATCCACTATACCGTTATGGCGCGCGATTGGGGATACCCGGACGGCGCTAGTGCCGCTGTTGATCGGAATATTACGGACTTCGCCGATGGGGGGCGCGGACGAACGCTGCGCGCCGGATTGGCCCTGGTCGCGCGGAGTCTGGTCGCTGACCGTGGCATTGCCCAGCATGATGCCATTGTCGGCAAGCATGTCGCGCAGCCTCGGCATTGCCTGTTCTATCGCGTCGCGTACCGCCGCGTGGGGCGAGGTGAAGAGCGCAGTGGCCTGGTCGCCGCTGACCTTGATCACCACATCCAGCGGCCCCAGTTGTGGCGGGTTGAGGTGCAGTTCGGCGGTCTGGTCCTTGCTGGAAGATGCCAGCCAGGTGATCTTCTGGCTGAACTCATCGCTCCATTTGTCCTGTGTGACGGGCGCATTGATCGTTATCTGCACGGGCTGGAGGGCGGGTGCGGCGACGCTGGCGGCCGTGTTCTGCAATGAAGCGATTGCGGCGGCATCGGATTTGGGTGCGGCGGAAGCGGCAATCACCTCATGTGCGGCCGTGTTCAATTCCACTCCCACGGGAGTGCGGTTGGCCGACTCTGTGAAGGCGGCGACAAATGATTGCTCCTTGACCTGGGCGTTGCGGTTCGCAATCTTCGCAGTATTTGCCGCATCGGCCTGGACGCCAGCCTGGACGCCGGCCTTGATATCAGCCTTAAGGGTTGCAATGCCGAGCTTATCCTGTGCTGCATTTGCAGAAACCTCCGGCTTGGCACTCGAAGTTGCAGCGGTGTTCATGGCTTGCGGCATCAGCGCTGCCAGCATGCCGGTCGGCAATGCAGTCGCACTGTCCGGTGCCACGGGAATAGCCTTTTTGCTGTCGGTTGCATCCTTGGCCGACTGCAAGAGCGCGTCGGTGCCGGCCTTGTCGGTCGATTTCGCATCCTTCGCGGCCGGATCGTTGATCTGGCGCGCAAGGACTTCGCCGAATGGCGGGTTGTTCTGCGGGTCGCCGCTTGTGGCAGCGTTGGCCGTCTGGCTTTGGGCGGTTGCTGCCTGGGGGGTGCTGGTCGTGATGGGAAGACTGGTCATGGCATTCGCTCCTGAGATTATTGGTCGCCGTTCTTTTCTGCTGTGCGGTAAGCGGTAAAACGTCCCGTGTGTTCATCCTGGATACGCTGCTCGTTCTTTGCTTCCAGTTTCTTTTCTGCATCGGCATGGCGCTGCGCCAGAGTGTCGAAGGACTTCATCTTGCGGGTCGCGTCCATCAGTTCGCTGCGTCCGTTTTGCACGCCCGCCCTAGTCTTTTCGATCACTGCGGTCTGTTGCTGGATAGCCTGATCCAGGCGCCCGATGAAATCCTGGAAATTCTTCATGTCGGCAGGCGCCATGCCGTTCTTCGCTTCTTCCTGGAATTTCACCTGATAGTCCCTGCGGTATTGCTGCAGGGCATCCAGCTTCTCCTGCGCAGTCTGGTGCTGCTGGTTGAGCTGACCGAGCTTTTTGGTGGCGGCATCGTTCTTTTGTTGCGCCAGGTGAACCAGTGGTTGCAGTGAAAACGGTTTGATCATGCCAGTCAACTTTCATTCGGGAATAATTCGGAGAACTTCTCCATGCTCGAAACATGGCGTTCCGACTCATACATGCCTTGCTTGAGGAAATGCTCCATGTGAGGATACAACTGGATCGCACTGTCCAGCAACGGATCGCTGCCCTTTACGTAAGCGCCCACACTGATCAGGTCGTGGTTGCGCTGGTAATGCGCGTACAGATGCTTGAAGCGCTGCACCTGCTGAAAATGCTGCGGGCTGACCAGATGGTTCATGGCGCGGCTGATCGAGGCTTCGATATCGATCGCGGGATAGTGCCCCGATTCCGCGAGGCGGCGGGAAAGCACGATGTGGCCGTCGAGGATGGCACGCGCGCTGTCGGCGATTGGGTCCTGCTGGTCGTCGCCTTCGGTCAGCACTGTGTAGAACGCGGTGATCGAGCCGCCGCCTTCCGCACCGTTACCCGCGCGTTCCACCAATTGGGGAAGCTTGGCGAACACCGAGGGCGGATAGCCTTTGGTGGCGGGGGGCTCGCCGATGGCCAGCGCGATCTCGCGTTGCGCCATGGCGTAGCGGGTGAGCGAATCCATGATGAGCAACACGTTCTTGCCCTGATCGCGGAAATATTCGGCGATGGTGGTCGCATAGGCGGCGCCCTGCAGCCGCATCAGCGGGCTGGTGTCTGCGGGGGCGGCAACCACGACCGAGCGCGCCAATCCGTCCTTGCCCAGGATGTCGGTGATGAATTCTTTCACTTCGCGTCCGCGTTCGCCGATCAGGCCCACCACGATGACATCGGCGCTGGTGTAACGCGCCATCATGCCGAGCAGCACACTCTTGCCGACACCCGAACCGGCGAACAATCCCATGCGCTGCCCGCGTCCGACCGTCAGCAGGCTGTTGATGGCGCGCACCCCGACATCCAGCGCATCCCTGATGGCAGCCCGTTCCAGCGGGTTGGTGGGGCGGCTCTGCAGCGGGGCGCTCTTGCTTTCCAGTAATGGACCGAATTGGTCGAGCGGGCGTCCTGCGCCATCGAGTACGCGTCCCAGCAAGTGCTCGCCGACCGGAAGGTGGCGTGCAAGATCCGCGCTGCGGCGGCGCGGTGGTTGCCGTTGGCCGATGGCAACGGGTACGCGCACGGGTTCGGAGGGGATCACGCGGGCGCCCGGAACCAGGCCCTGCACATCGTTTTCCGGCATCAGGAAAAGCTTGTCGCCGGCAAAGCCGACGACTTCCGCTTCGATGCGGTTGTTCGGCAGCTCTATCCAGCAGGTACTTCCCACCGCCATGCGCAAACCGACCGCTTCCATCACCAGTCCGGTGACTTTGGTCAGACGTCCGCTCACCAGCAGGGGCACGCTCTGTGCGACCAGGTCGCGGTTCACACTCAGCAGGTCCTGCCAGCGCCGTTGATGGATGTTGCGACCACTATCCGCAGCGTGGCCGCTCGCGGGAACAGGGGGCTCACCCCGCGCCGGAAGGCCTTGCTGAACGATGTCCGGGCTGCTGTTCATTCCGGAATCAACCACGAGGTGTCCCGCCCCAGCGCGGCCACGATGCGGCTCCAGCGGGTCTCAAGCGAAGCGTCGATCTGGCTGTTTGCCGTTTCGAGACGCGCGCCACCGCGCTCGATTCTTGCGTCCTCGAAGATCTTCCAGCCTGAGTGGGACAGCTGTTCGCCCATGCGCTCGCGCACCAGGAGCGCGTCGTCCGGGTGCAATACCAGGTGGGCGCCCTGGTTGTAATGCGGCAGCGTGGCGATGGCTTCGCGGATCGCGCCGAGCATCAGTTCGGGATTCACCTTGAGCGCCTGATGCAGCATCTGGCGCGCGATGTCGAGGGAAAGATCGAGCAGTTCGCTCGCGACCTGTTCATCCACCTGCGTTTCCAGCGCCCCGATCAACACGGACAAACGCTGGTTTTCCTGCAAGGCTTTTTGCAGGCCTTCGGCGTGACCCATCCGAAACCCTTCCTCGCGCGCCTGCCGCTGGATATCCTCGATCTGCGCGGCGGTAGGCAGGGCAACCACTTCCGCGTGCAATTCGCGCGCCTGCAGGTTCGGCGCTTCCCAGCGTTGCCACGCGGTGAGTTTCTCCGGGGCTGCGGAAGGGTCGCCGTGAAACGGCTGGGTACCCACCGGCGTACCCCTTGCGGGTACTGAGAATTCAGACATAGGCTTCCTCTCCCTTGCCACCGATCACCACCTGGCCTTCGTCGGCCAGGCGCCGCACGACTTTGAGGATTTCCTTCTGCTCGGACTCCACTTCGCTGAGCTTGACCGGCCCCTTGGCTTCCAGATCCTCGCGCAGCATTTCCGCGGCGCGCTGCGACATGTTCTTGAAAATCTTCTCGCGCAATTCCTCGCTGGCTCCCTTGAGCGCGACGAT
>JAJXTT010000059.1 GCA_021783525.1 Pseudomonadota bacterium | reverse complement strand
GCGCCTTGACCCCCGGCAACGCTTTTTGCAGCATCTGGTATTCGGCCAGTACCGCCGCGACCAAGCGCGCGATCTCTTGCGCCACCAGGTTCAGCCGTGCCTTCGCATCCTTGCAGCGCGTGGCGAACTCCTTTTCAGTCTCCGGCCAGGGCTCGTTCAGACAGCAGCGGTCGAAAGTCACCGCGAGCACCTGCCGCTGCAGATCCTGCTGCGATCCGAACGGCAAAAACTGCATCGCCATCGCCTGCAGCCCCGGCAGGTTCTTCTCCAGGTACTTCACCTGCTCTTTCAGCGCCAGCATGAACAAACGGCGCAAGCCCAGACGATGTGCAGCCTTGGCCACATCCTGTGTATCCAGACTTTGAAGCACCACCGCGTCGCCCTCGTCCACCAGCGCGTTGAACACGGTAATGGTCTGGCCGGCGCGCTGCTCGGTAGTGGTTGGTTTGAAGTCGCCGAAATCCCATGAGGTATGGCGTTGCGTTCCCACTTGGTCCCTCATCCCAACCCCTCTCCCGGGGGGCGAGGGGCTTTTTCCGGTGCGTTGCTCTGGCTCCCTCTCCCCTCGGGAGAGGGCTGGGGTGAGGGATCCCGCTTGTTGCTTCGGCGCCCACTCTCCGCGCAAAGCGGCGAAGTTGCGCGACATGCCGAGCTGCCGCCCGTGCTCGTCCACCACGCGGAAATTCATCAAATGATGTGCAGGCAATTGCTCCAGCCGGAACGCATCGAGCGGCACATCGAGCTGCTTCTGCTCGCGGATGTAGCGCGCCAGCGCCTGCAGCAGCGGCGTATCGGAAGGCTGCACGGCAGCGCAGAATGCCGCCGCGAACTCCGGCACCGGCACGCAATGGCGGCGCAATTTCTGCGGCAATGATTTCACCAGTTGCACGATCTTCTCGGCCAATATGCCGGGCACCAGGTATTCGCAGCGCGCCGCCGACACCTGATTGATCAGGGCTTGCGGTACTGTCAGCGTCACGCCGTCGTCGCCCTTGCCCGGCGCAAAGTTGTACGCCAGCGCGTAGCTCACGTTGTTCATCACCATTTGCGGCGGGAACTGTTCGGTGGTGATGCCGGCCGCCTCGTGGCGCATCAGATCATCTTTTTTCAAATACAGCAGCTTGGGCTGCTCGCGCTCGGCCTCCTTGCGCCAGTGTTCGAACGCCGCACCATTGTGGATGCCGGCCGGGATGCGCTGGTCGTAGAAGGCGAAGATCAGCTCGTCATCCACCAGCACGTCCGGCCGGCGCGCCTTGTGCTCCAGGGCCTCGATGTCGGCGATGAGTTTCTGGTTGTGGGCGAAGAACGGCGCCTGCGTATTGAACTCGCCGTTCACCAGCGCCTCGCGAATGAACACCTCGCGCGACTCCTCCGGGTTCATCGGCCCGTAGTGCACGCGCTTCTTCGGGTTGATGAGCAGGCCGTACAGGGTGCTGCGCTCCCATGCCGCGACCTGCCCCGCCTTCTTCTCCCAGTGCGGATCGAAATAGCTGCGCTTGATCAAATGCGCGCCGACTTCTTCCAGCCACTCCGGCTCGATGCGCGCCACGCAGCGCGCGAACAGTTTTGTCGTCTCGACGATCTCGGCCGCCACCACCCACTTCGTGCCTTTCTTCGCCAGCACCGAATTGGATGCGATGAAGAACTTGATCTCGCGCGGACCGAGGTAATACGGCTCCTTGTCCACGCCCTTGCAGCCGATGTTGCCGAGCAGCCCCGTCAACAGGGCTTTGTGTATCTGCTCATAGGTGGCGGGCTGCTCGTTGAAGCGCATGCCCATCTCCGACACCTGCGCGTGCAGCTGCTGGTGCAGCTCGTGCCACTCGCGCAGGCGCAGCGGCGACAGGAATTTTTCGCGACACTCGTTCGCCCACAGTTTGTTGGTCTTCTTGTGTTTGATCGCGTCCTGGAACCACGCCCACAACTTGAGGTAGGCGAGGAAATCCGAGCGCTCGTCGTTGAAGCGCTGGTGCGCCGCATCTGCCGCCTCGCGCCGTTCGGACGGACGGTCGCGCGGGTCCTGCAGCGCCAGCGCACTGGCGATGATGAGGATCTCGTTCAGGCAGTGATACTGCCGTCCCGCCAGCAGCAGCCGCGCCACCTTGGGGTCTAGCGGCAGCTTGGCCAGTTCGTGGCCGAGCGGGGTGAGCGCTCTGCCCCCTCTCCCTCCGGGGGACGGCTGGGGTTGGGGAGCCCCCTCCGCCATCGCTCCCAACTCAATCAGCAGCTGATAGCCGTCGGCGATGGCGCGCGTACCGGGCGGCTCGATGAACGGGAATTCCTCGACCTCTCCCAATCCGAGCGCGCTCATGCGCAGGATCACCGTCGCCAGCGACACACGGAAGATTTCCGCATCGGTGAACTCGGGCCGCTGCAGAAAATCCGCCTCTTCGTACAGCCGGATGCAGATACCGCTCATCACGCGACCGCAACGCCCGGCGCGCTGATTGGCGGCGGCGCGCGAAATATTCTCGATGCGCAACTGCTCCACCTTCTGCCGCACGCTGTAGCGGTTGATGCGCGCCAGGCCGCTGTCGATCACATAGCCGATGTTGGGCACGGTGAGCGAGGTTTCCGCCACGTTGGTGGCCAGCACCACGCGGCGCATGCCGGACGCGGGCTTGAACACGCGGTCCTGTTCCGCGATGGACAGGCGCGAGAACAGCGGCAGGATTTCAATTCCCTTGTGCTGGTGTTTGCGCAACGCTTCGGCGGTGTCGCGGATCTCGCGCTCGCCGGGCAGGAACACCAACACGTCGCCCCTGAGACCGCCGATGCTCAGCTCATCCAGCGCGCTGCAAATCGCCTGAGGCACGTTTTCAGTGTCGCCCTCCTCGTTTTGCTGCGGCGGACGGTAGCGCACCTCGACGGGGTAGGTGCGGCCGGAGACCTGAATAACCGGAGCCGGAGTTGCCGCCAACATTCCCTCTCCCTCCGGGGGAGGGTTAGGGAGGGGGTTGGCTTTTAGTGCCTCAGCAATCCTTTGCAAAACCCCCTCGGTATTCGTTAACACTTCGTTATTCCAGAAGCGCATCACTGTAATGCCTTGCTCACGCAACCATGCGCTGCGTTTTTCATCGCGATTCAGTTGCGAATCTTCTGCGTGCTGCCCGCCATCCAATTCGATCGCCAGCTTTGCCTGATGGCAATAAAAATCGAGTATGTACGAACCCAATGGATGCTGACGACGAAAGCCGAAACCGTTCAGTTGATTTCTGCATATCAATTGCCAAAGCAGGTTTTCGGCATCGGTTGCGTTCTTGCGCAACTCGCGCGCATGAGTAAGCAATTCTTCGGGCAGCGCTGTGCGAAGCTCTGGGTACTCCCCCTCCCTAGCCCTCCCCCTTTGGGAGAGGGGACTGTTCGCGAAGTGCTTTGCAAACCGCTCCGCGTCCAGCGTAGCCGAAGTAATGATGAGCTTCAGGTCAGGCCGACGCGGCAGCAAGCGCTTGAGGTATCCCAGCAGGAAATCGATGTTGAGCGAGCGCTCGTGCGCCTCGTCGATGATGATGGTGTCGTAAGCCTTGAGCTGCGGATCGTGGTGGATCTCGGCCAGCAGGATGCCGTCGGTCATCAGCTTGATACAGGTGTCGGGCGAAACCTTGTCGTTGAAGCGCACCTTGTAGCCGACCAGACCGCCGAGCTCGGATTTCAGCTCATGCGCGATGCGCGCCGCCATCGAGCGTGCGGCCACCCGGCGCGGCTGGGTATGGCCGATGACGCCCAGCACACCGCGCCCGAGGCTCAGGCATATCTTCGGAAGTTGCGTGGTTTTGCCAGAGCCGGTCTCGCCGCACACGATGATGACCTGGTGCTTTTCGATGGCCTGCGCCAACTCCTCGCGCCGCGCCACGACAGGCAGGTCGGCGGGGTATTCGATTGCGGAGAGTTGCCGGATACGGGCCAGACGGCGCTGGGCAAGGGGTGACAGGGCTGCATTCATGGAAACGCGATTTTACCTGCTACGGATGCTGCCCGCACGAAAACAGCCGGGAGCCTATTGTTGAGATGATGTCGGGCTCGCCCTGGTCAGCCGGAACGTCACGTTACCTTCCTTGTTCTCGCTCAATTCCAGCAAGTAACCCGATTGCGCCGCCCAGCGTGCAACCTGATACAGGCCGATGCCCATGCCGCTTTCTGACGGGACGATCGTGTTCAGCACTTGCTGGGCAATGCCGCTTGGAATCGCGCTGCCGCTATCGCTGATTTCAAGACTGAACGGATCGGTTGCCAGGGAAACATCGACGGTGATCGCGGAATTGCCCTGGGACTTCTTGCAGGCATTATCGATCAGGTTGTCGGAGACGCAATCGAACAGCGGGGCCGGTATCGGGCGGTCATCCAGGCGCTTGGGCGCCTTCCAGGCGATGCCACGGTGCTGGTGCCGCTGCCGCAACCCTTCCCACCAGGCCGCCAGCGGCATTTCGACCTCTTCTTCCTGCGCCTGCGGATTCTTCAGTTTGGTCAGGACGAGTTCGATGCGCTGGGTCAGCACAGGCAACTGCCGCTGCAGGATGGGCTGCGCCTTTTCCGGCTGGTGCTGGGCCACCGAGGTCAGCGCAAACAGGGATTGCAGCATGTTCTTGAGGTCATGGGTCAGGCGCGCGCCCGTCTCGTAGATGACCTGCTGGCGGGTGATCTCGCGCAAGGACTGTTCGCGGCGCTTGGCCTGGTAGAAGTGGCCCATCAAATGGGTGAGCAATCTGACATGCAACAGCACGGTGGGCGTGACGGACTGGTGGCTGAACAGGACAAGCCTCAGATCGTGATCGGCCATCTCGACACGATGCCGGCTGAGCGTCCCCAGCTTTCCCTGCCCGCAATCCGAGGTCCACAACAGTCCCGATATCCAGGGCATTTCGGCAAGATACTGGGTCGCACGAATCAGGAAGGACTCCGGGCTCTGTTCCTGGTTGGCCGCAGCCGAAAGCTGCCCCAGCCATTTCTCCAGCGGCGTGCCGATGGTCAGCAAATAGCGCGAGAACAGTGCCTGGAAGCCGGAAAACCCCAGCCGGGGATTCCACAATCCGCCCAGCGCCAGCAGCACGACGGCGATGAGGAACAGGGTGCGCAGCAAGGCATTCAGGTAATCTATATGCGCCAGAGTCATGAACGCGAGACTGCCCAGCACCAGCGAAGCCAGCAGGGTGAACAGCAACAGGATGTAGATGAAGTCCACCGCCTGCTCGCTTTCCGCCTGGTCGCGCTCGGCGGGTATGAGCGCCATGCCGACCAGCAGCAGCGGCAGGCCGACATCCATCAGCCCGCTCATCACATCGTCCATTCCGGGCAGCCGGAACAGATGCGGCGCAACATACAAGATCAGTATGGACAGCAGGTAAGCCATCACCAGCAGGTAATACAGACGCTGCCAGCGCGCGTGAAAGGAAAACACGCGGCCACCGACTAGCGCGAACAGCACGGTGACCCAGAACGCCAGCACCCACCAGTTGAACAGGAAGATCGTGACCAGGCTGATGGCGATGATGAACGCCGCAGCGCTGGTGCGCAGCTTGCGTTCTCCATGCCATACCGGTTGCCACAACAGGAACGATCCCAGATGCATCAACAAGAGCGGATGCATCCACAGACTCTGGGAGCCCAGCCAAAGCGCAAGATGCAGCGCCACCAGCATGGCATACGAAATCCAGCGGCTGGAACGCATCAGTTTTTTGAGGGCAAATGTCCGCATCTCGTCAATTTCGTCTGAACTTCATCACCTTGGAAGACGGCGCCGCCAGTTTAACCCAGATCAATTGCCTTCCCTACCGGCAGCCGTTCCGGCAAGCCGATGCCGCGAAAAATCGGCCTGCAACTAGACAGGGCCGCACGACAGCGGTAAATTCCCGCCAGCCGGATTTTGTACAGGGCTGAAAAGACAACAATACTTGCTCATCAAGTACTCTCATGGCATGGCTATTGCTAAATTCTGGCCGCACGGCTACATTTAGCGCACAACGACCCATTTGGAGAAACAAAACAATGAAACGCAACCAATCCGGCTTCACCTTAATTGAAATCGCCATCGTACTGGTGATCATCGGCCTGCTGCTCGGCGGCGTGCTCAAGGGTCAGGAACTCATCAACAGTGCCAAGGTGAAAAATCTTGGAACAGACTTCAGGAATATTCCGGTTTATATCTATGGTTATCAGGATAAGTTCAGAGCGTTGCCAGGTGATGATGCAAATCCCACAGCTCATTTAGGCTCTGTTGCTGTTTCTGGGGTTGGCGGAACACTCGGAAATGGCGTGATCGAGGGCAATTGGAATGACCCGGTAACTAGCAAGTCTGAGGCTATCGTTTTCTGGCAACATGTCAGATTAGCCAATCTGGCAACCGGGGCCACCGATTTGGCAGACCCATCCTACATGCCAACGAATAATGCGGGCAGTCCTATTGGTATTCAAAGCGGCACCAGCAGTCTAACTGCAACGCCCATGACCACCACCGTAGGCGGCACTACGACTGCTATCTCTGGCTCTTACGTAATTTGCTCTTCCGGCATCCTTGGCAAGTTCGTAAAGCAATTGGATTTACAGATGGATGATGGCAACACTGCCGGTGGTTCCATGATGGCCGGACAAACCACTGCTGTTGGTACCCCAATGACTGCTGTGCCTACTGCAAGCATCGTTGATTCGTCAACTTACACCGTCTGCATGGGTGTTTGATAAAACTCCGGCGTGACAATCAAAGCCCGCTTCGGCGGGCTTTTTTCTTGCGGTCATTTTTGGCCTGCTGCCGGGAATTTCAACCTCGAAGTGAATTGCCGCACCCTTTTCTGGTACACGCACTCAACCGCTACCCCTGGCGCAGCCGCCTCTCCGCCGCCTCCAGCGTCACGGACTGCCCCAGCATTACCAGCACGTCGCCCGCGCGCAGCACCATGTCGCCGGCCGGCTGGCTGCCTTCCACGTTGTGGCGGCGCACGGCGTTCACTTCGACATTGAGTTCGGACAGTTTCAGCGCCTGCAGGCTCTTGCCGACCGCGGCATCGCCTTCGTTGAGCATCACGTTCTGAAAGCGCTGCTGCAGGCTCTCGGTGGTCTCGCCCACAGAATCCGCTGCCGGAGCGTTGCGGAAATAGCCGCTGAACATGCTGTAGCGCTTGGCGCGCGTCTCCTGGATGTGGCGGATCACGCGGCTGAGCGGCACACCGGACAGCAACAAGGCCTGCGAAGCGAGCATCACGCTGCCTTCGGTGACTTCGGCGACCACTTCGGCGGCGCCGGCCTGTTTGAGCACAGCGATATGGGTGTCGTCGGCGGTGCGCACCACCACCGGCAGGTCGGGACGCGCGCTTTTCGCATGGTGCAATATCTTGAGCGCGGAGTGCTTGTCGTCGTAGGTGATCGCCAACGTCTTGGCGCGCATCAGGCCGGCGGCCTGCAGCACTTCCAGCTTGCCCGCATCGCCGTAGACGACCTTCTCCCCCGCCGCCGCCGCTTCACGCACGCGGCGCGAATCGAGGTCGAGCGCAATGAAACCGATGCCCTCCTCGGTCAGGAACTTCGCCAGCGCCTGACCGCTACGCCCGTAGCCGCAGATGATGATGTGCTGCTTGCTGGACATGCTGCTGACGGCGATCTGGTGCATCAGCATGGCGCGGTTCATCCACTCTTCCGGCGACAGGCGGCGCACGATGGCTTCGGTATGGTGGATCAGGAAGGGCGCGATGAGCATGGAAATGAGCATGGCCGCCAGCACGTTCTGCGTCACGTCCGCCGGCAGCAGCTGCACTTCGCCGGTCAGCGTCAGCAACACGAAACCGAATTCGCCCGCTTGTGCCAAGCCGATGCCGGTGCGCAGCGCAGCGCCCCACTCGCCGGCGAATGCGCGCACCAGCACGGCAACCACGGCGGCCTTGAACGGGATCAGGATGAGCAGGAGCAACAGGATCCAGCCCCACCCGGCGAGCACCGCATGCAGGTCGAGCATCATGCCGACGGTGACGAAGAACAGGCCGAGCAATACATCGCGGAACGGCTTGATGTCCTCTTCCACCTGGTAGCGGTATTCGGTCTCGGAGATCAGCATGCCCGCAACGAACGCGCCCAGGGCGAGCGACAGTCCGCTGAGTTCGGTGAGCCAGGCCATGCCAAGCGTGAAAAGCAGCACGTTGAGCATGAACAGTTCGGACGATTTCTGCCCCGCAACCAGATGGAACCACGGCCGCAACAGGCGCTGCCCGAAGGTCAGCAGGGCCGTCAGCAGGACAGCCGCCTTGAGCATCGCGATGGCAATGGTACTTCCCAGATGAGCGCTGCTTTCAGCCAGCGCGGGGATGATGATGATGAGCGGCACGACCGCCAGGTCCTGGAACAGCAGCACGCCCATGATCTTCTGCCCGTGCGGCGCGTTCAG
>JAJXTT010000058.1 GCA_021783525.1 Pseudomonadota bacterium | reverse complement strand
CCAGTCGGCGTTGAATATCTTGTGGCGGCAGTGTTCGGAGTTGGCCTGTGCGAACATCATCAGTTCCACGTCGGTGGGGTTGCGCTCCAGCCTCGTGAAGTTCTCCACCAGATAATCGATCTCGTCCGCGGAGAGCGCCAGGCCCAGTGTGCGGTTGGCGGCTTCCAGTGCGGCCTTGCCGCCTTCGCGGATATCCACCGTGGACAGCGGCTGCGGCGTACCGTGCCTGAATATTTTCTCTTCGATGCCTGCCCCGAGCTCAGTCGCGGGGCTCGCGACGTCGCTGATCACCGATTCGGTCATGCGATCGTGCAGCAGCGGCAGCACGGCCTTCTGCTCCGCCTCGCTCAACGGTTTGCCGCTCTTGTTCTTCAGGTAATACACCACGCCGCGCTCGATGCGCTTCACCTGCGGAAGGCTGCAATGGCGGGCGATGTCGGTGGCCTTGGACGACCAGGGCGAGATGGTGCCGAGGCGGGGGATGACCAGCAGTGTCTGCACCTTGCCATCTGTCTGCGGCGCGCCTGCGCCCTTGTCCAGCCCGAGCAGCCGGTCCAGCAGCCCGGCTTCGGCAGGCATCAGCTCGGCGGACAGTTCGGTGAAATAGCAGTGGCGGGTGTCTTCGAGGGTGATGCCGGATTTCGTGGCATCCAGCGCGGCGCGCAGCTTGTCGAGACGGAAGGAAGAAAGGGCAGCTTTACCTATCGAGGTGCGGAACATGGCGAGATAGCGCGATGAAATAACGAGGCCGGATTATACTATGCGCGTCCACTTAACCTAAGTCGTCAGTGACGCCAAACCCGCCTGACGAAACCCGAGAGCCTGCTTATGTCCACCGTCCGCCCCGCCACCATCACCCGAAAACAGGTCGCCGCCTTCCTCAAACCCCGCCCCAGGGACAGCCACAAGGGCATGTTCGGTACCGTCACGGTCATCGGCGGAGCCGACGGCATGATCGGCGCAGCGTTGCTGGCCGGCCGGGCGGCGCTCAAGATGGGCGCGGGATGCGTGCACGTCGGCCTGCTGGCGGACAAGATGCCTCTGGTGGACATGCGGGTACCGGAACTGATGTTGCATCCGGCCGGAGACGCCCTGAAGCGAATTCCTCTCCCCAAACTCCCCCCAAAGGGAGAAGGAGCAGGCGAAAACGTCAGTCACTCTGTGCTGGTGATCGGCTGCGGCCTGGGGCGCAGCCTGTCCGCGCAAAAGCTGCTGTATGACGCGCTGCTGCTGGATGTGGCTCTGGTGGTGGATGCCGACGCGCTCAACCTCATTGCCCAGCGCCCCGACTTGCGCGGCATGCTGCACGGACGCAAGGCGCCGGCCGTATTCACGCCGCATCCCGGCGAGGCCGCGCACCTGCTGGATTGCAGCACGGAAGACATCCAGAAGGACCGTGCCGCGGCGGTGCGCGAACTCGCCCGGCGCCTGAATGGCAGCGTGGTGCTGAAAGGCTCAGGCAGCCTGTGCGCCACGCAAGACGGCAGGCTGCACATCAACCAGACCGGCAATCCCGGCATGAGCAGCGCCGGCATGGGCGATGTGCTGAGCGGCATGATCGCCGCGTTCATCGCGCAGGGATTGAACGCGGACGAGGCACTACTGCTGGCCGTGCACTTGCACGGTGCCGCGGGCGACGAGCTGGCAGGGCAACAGGCTACTCTGGGCATGAGCGCAACGGAAGTGACCGAGTGGGCGCGCTGGCTGCTGAACCCCATGTTGCCAAAGTGACCTCATGATCGCAGTGCTCTACCGCTACCTGATGATCATCGTGGCCTGCATCTCGCTGCTGGTCGGGCTGCAGGTTCCCAATTTCGTCGACCAGTACCAGAAACGCGTGGATGCGCATCTGCGCGAAGTCAGTATCAACCTGCAGCCGTACCAGGAGATCGCCAACAAGTACTTCAATGGCGACATGGACAAACTGATCGAACTGCACCGCAACAGCGAGGTCAAGCCTTTCCAGGAGGAAGGCCTGGCCATCGCGAAGATGGTCGCGCGCAAGCTGCGCTTCGAGGCCGACCTTGCCGCATTGCAGACCAGCCTGCCGCTGAAGGCGTTGCACGTCCTGCTGCACGGCGACAGGGAAATGCTGGATGAAGCGATGGGACAGTACAGTTATGCCGTTCCATTGAACCAGGATGCGCTGGTGTTCGGCGCATGCGCGGCGCTCGCGGTTCTGCTGTCGATAGAGTTGCTGCTTGCACTGGCCCGCCTCACCTTCAGAAAATCATTCCGTTCAGCTCCCCCCGTCCAGACACAATGAGTTTTCCCATCGATATCAGCGAAGAATCCGGCATCCGCTATTTGCACTTCGGTTCCACCTGGGTACAGGGCGCGATGCGCATCGCACGGCCCTGGCATCTGGAACTCGACTACACCAAGGAGATGATGGCGAGCCTGCTCATGCGCGACGATACGCGCTTCCCGCGCAAGGTGCTGCTGATCGGGCTGGGCGCGGCATCTCTCACCAAGTTCATCTACCGCAATTGCCCGCTCGCAAAACTGACCGTGGTGGAGATCGAGCCGCGCGTGGTCGCGGCGGCCAGGCAATTCTTCAAGCTGCCGGACGATCCCTTGCGCCTGAACGTCGTGATCGGGGACGGCGCGAAATTCATCGCCGAGAACAACAAGACTTACGATCTGATCCTGGTCGACGGTTTCGACGAGAACGCAAGACCCGGCGAACTGGATACGCTGCCGTTCTACCGGACGTGCCGATCGCGCCTGACCGACAACGGCATCCTCGCCGTCAATCTGCTGGGACGCAGTCGCGGCTATGCCGCCAGCCTGGAGAAGCTGCGCGAAGCATTCGATACGCGCGCGCTTGCCTTCCCTTCCTGTGAAAGCGGCAACGTGATCGCCCTGGCCGCGACGGGCGCCCCCATCCGCATCGACCTGGACGACCTCAAGGAGCAGGCCGAGGCGCTGAAGGAAAATACCGGACTGAATCTGCTGCCGACCCTGACGCGCATCGAACAGGCTCAGACTTGTCCGGGTGGCGTGTTCTGTCTCTGACACAAATAAATCACGGGCCGCCAGTCATTTTTGTTTAGAATTGCCGGCGAGGAAGATGCATAAAATTACAGGTTTCATTTCGCAGATCGATGAACTTAATTTTTGAAAGGTAGCTACCATGGCCACAGCAAAATCCACCCCCGCAAGCAAGCCTCCCGTCACCAAGCCCGCAGCCAAAAAGACAACCGCTGCAACAGCCACCCCGAAGGCGACCGCAAAAAAAGTGGCAGGCAAGGCGACGACCGCTAAAACTGCGGCCGCCGTGAAACCGGCAACAACGGTCAGGAAACCTGCGGAGAAGGCCGCCAAGCCGGTCATGCCGGAGAAAAAAGCCGCCGCGCCCGCCAAGGCCACACCGGCCAAAGCGCCTGCTGCACCCACTCCGGAACAACGCTACAGGATGGTTCAGGACGCGGCCTATTTCATCGCCGAGAAGAACGGCTTCAAGGCCGGCTCGATGGACTACTGGATCGCGGCGGAAGCCGAGATCGCGGTTTTGTTGTCCGGCAAGGAAAAGAAGTAATCAGGCTCCAGTCGTGCCGGATTCCACCGCGTAACGCACATAGTGCAGTTGCAGCTTCTCCGCAACTACCGCGGCCAGCAATCTGTCGGCATCCTGCATGTCGAGGATGAATTCGACCGCAACAGCGAGATTCCCGGCCAGCTCGAAGAATGTCTCTTCGTGCATGCGCCCGTGCTTGCCATAACCGGCGATGGCGCGGAAAGCGGAGCCGCCGGGTATTTCCAGGCGTTGTGCCAGGCGCAGCAGCCACTCGTGCATCAGTTCGTTATGGTGATGTTGTTTTTCGCTGACGTAGAATCTAAGCACGACGAATTGCATATTCTCTCCCCTATTGCTGTACCCATTTGAAGGTTTGTATCCCCAGCACCGTCATCAGCAGCGACCCGCCGAGGTGCGCCGCGATGATCGCCCCGCCCCAGGCATATTGCCCGCGCATCAGCAGCGTAACAGTCTCCGCCGAGAAAGTGGAAAATGTGGTGAGCCCGCCCAGGAAGCCAGTGATGGCGAACAAGCGCCATTCCGGCGACAGGCTGGGATAGTGCATGAAGAATGCGACCGCAAGCCCGACAAGGTAACCGCCCGCAAGATTGGCGGACAGGGTGCCCAAGGGCAGTTCGGATATTGCCGGGTTCAGCCATATACCCAGACCCCAGCGCAGCCACGCACCAATGGCAGCCCCCAGACCGACGGCAAAAAAGGCGAAAAGCGTCATGAATTGATTGTAGCAGGCGGCGTCAGTCCACGCAGCCTGAAGCAGCGCATGTTCGGCGAGCCGTCCAGTTCGTACACATTGAACTCGCGGCAGGGCGTCGGACGTTGCTCGTAGATGGAACAGGAGACCTTTTTGCCGACCTCGCCCTGCAGGGCGACGCAACGCGGAGGATGGTTGTTGGTCCCTTTCATGCATAGCAGGTGCTGGTGCACCTGCTCGGTCAGCTCGGCGGGAACGATGCCGCCGGGGGCTTCGTTCGACTCGCCCCAGTAGAACGAGACCCGGAAATAAGCGCAACACGCGCCGCAAGTCAGGCAGGGATTTTCCTCGCTCATGCTCAGACCACTTCACCCCACAGGTCATGTTCGTCGGAATCCGTGATCCGTACCGTGACGAACTCGCCGACTTCCAGCTCTTCACCGTCGATGTACACCAGACCGTCTATCTCCGGCGCGTCGGCGGCGCTGCGCGCGACCGATCCGTCTTCATCCACATCGTCCACCAGCACGGTCATGGTCTGGCCGACCTTCCTCGCCAGTTTTTCGGCGCTGATCTCTTCCTGCAGGTACATCAGGCGCGCCAGGCGGTCTTCCTGCACATCCGGGTCGACGTGCTCGGCCAGCGCGTTCGCTGCCGCGCCTTCCACCGGCGAATACTTGAAGGCGCCGACGCGGTCCAGCTGCGCTTCCTCGATGAAGTCGAGGAGTTCTTCGAACTCCTCTTCCGTTTCGCCGGGGAAGCCGACGATGAAGGTGCTGCGCAGGGTGATGTCAGGGCACACGTTGCGCCATTTCCGGATCCGATTGAGCACGTTCTCGCTGCTGGCCGGGCGCTTCATCAGCTTGAGGATGCGCTCGTTGGCATGCTGGAACGGGATATCGAGATACGGCAGGATCTTGCCCTCGGCCATCAACGGGATGACCTCGTCCACGCTTGGATAAGGGTAGACGTAATGCAGGCGCGTCCACACGCCGAGACTGCCGAGCGCAGCCGCCAGATCGGTCATGCGCGTCCTGATCGGTTTGCCGCCCCAGAAGCCGGTGCGGTATTTCACGTCCACACCGTAGGCCGAGGTGTCCTGCGAGATGACCAGCAGTTCTTTCACACCGGACTCGACCAGCTTCTCGGCCTCCAGCATCACATCGCCGACAGGACGGCTCACGAGGTCGCCGCGCAAGCTGGGGATGATGCAGAAAGTGCAACGATGATTGCAGCCTTCCGAGATCTTCAGGTACGCAAAATGCTGCGGCGTGAGACGCACGCCTTGCGGCGGCACCAGGTCGACATAGGGGTCGTGCAGTCTGGGCAAGTGTTGATGCACTGCGTTCATCACCGCGTCGGTTTCGTGCGGCCCGGTAACAGCAAGCACCTTGGGATGCGTCTGCTGCACGATGTCGCCCTTGGCGCCCAGGCAGCCGGTAACGATGACCTTGCCGTTCTCCTGCAGCGCTTCGCCGATGGCGTCCAGCGATTCCGCCACGGCGCTGTCGATGAAGCCGCAGGTGTTGACCACCACCAGGTCGGCCTCCTGATAGCTCGGCGTGATAAGGTAACCTTCGGCGCGCATGCGCGTCAGGATATGCTCGGAATCGACCGTCGCCTTGGGACAGCCTAGCGAGACGAAGCCGATCCTGGGTATATTTTCTTTAATATTCATGCTGTTTCGGTGCCGCACTTGGTCGTGTGAGTTGATGCCCCGGAGAGACGCTCAAGGCTGTTTCGCCCCTTTCCGGAGGGGACGCCATTCTAACTGTTTCACAAGCGGGGAATGATGAATGTCTGGAAATACGATCCGGACCGGCCTGTCAGGCTGCCGGGAACAGGCATTCGACATCGGGCGTCACAGGCAGCGAACCCGGCGCACTCAAAGCGAACTTGAAAGCGTCATGGTTTCCAGGACAGGACCAGCGGCTCTTTTCTTGAAGCCGCTGCGGTTTCCCCCTTCGGAACCCCCGCGATGATGGGCGCAACGACAGTGTAGGCAGCAGGTATGCCGAGCTCGGTTTTCACCATGTGTATATTCAGGACGGAAACGGCCGAACCGATGACACACGTGCCAAGACCAAGATCGCAGGCTGCCAGCATCAGGTTTTCGGCTGCCAGCCAGCAATCGGCAACGACAAAGGGGCTCGTCGGTTTCGCGCAGATGACGATCAGGGTGCCAGCCCCGTGAAACATGTCGAAATCGGGCCTGGAAAAATGCTCGAACGAATGCCGGACACCCTGTGAGTTGCGGTGACGCATCTCCTCGACGAATATCGGTTTGGCCCGATCCGACAGTTGCTTCAGTATCTGCCTGTTCTGCACCACGACAAACGCCCAAGGCTCCTCATGCATCGCGGTGGGAGCCCGCACGGCCGCTTCCAGCAGTGTCTGAATGGCGTTCTTGCTGACCTTGTCCGGCAGATAGGATCTGACGGTGCGCCGCGCAAGTATGGCTTCGAAAATATTCTTTCCGCGCGGCTTTTCGATCGTTGGAAGCAACATGGGAAACACCTCCTCGTATGTTGCTCACGCTAACATCGAACGCCCCCCTGCAAAATCAGTATGAATACGTATGGGCCCGCAGAACCTACTTGGCTTCCAGATTCGAGGTGATGCGCGCGAGTTCGAGCATGTTCGATGCCCCGGTCTTCTGCATGACGTGAGCACGATGTATCTCCACCGTGCGGAAGCTGATGCCCAGGCGTTGTGCGATTTCCTTGCTGGTGTGCCCGGCGACGGCCAGTTTGAGTATTTCATGTTCGCGATCGGTCAGCATGGCCAGTCTTGAGGCGACGGATCGGGAAGCCTGGGCCTGCTTCCGCAAAATGGCACACTGCTCCATCGCCTCCTGGACACGCGCCAGCAATACCGATCCTTTCACCGGCTTGGTCAGAAAGTCCATCGCGCCGGCCTTGAGGGTGCGTACCGTCAGCGGTATGGTGCCATGCCCGGAAAGAAAGATGATCGGCAGATTCAGGCCCCGCCGCTTCAATTCCTCCTGCAGAGCGGGGCCATCCATGTCAGGCATGCTCACATCCAGAATGATGCAGCCATCGGTATCGGGGGTGCAGATTTCAAGGAAATCTTCGGCACCATGAAACGTGGCGACGGCATAGCCGGCAGCTTCCAGCTGCATTCGCAGCGAATCCAGCACGACCGCATCGTCATCGACGATAAATACGTAGCCGTAGTAACTCATGTTGCAAGCGGCAAGGTCAGGTGAAAAATGGCACCGGCACCGGCTTGCGGCTCAAACCACAGCTTGCCCCCGTTTGTCTCGATCAGGGAGCGGCTGACTGCGAGCCCCATGCCGATGCCCTTGGCCTTGGTGGTAAAGAACGGCTTGAACAGGCGATATACATCCCCTTCCCTGATTCCGGGCCCGTTATCCTGTATTGTCACTTGAACTGCGATTTCGTCCGGTATTCGTTTCACCGTTACGCAAATGACCGGCAGCGGAACACCGGCTTCCCGCATGGCCTCCACACCGTTGTGCAGCAGATTGAGCAACACCTTTTGCACGTGGGTACGACTGGCGCGAACCAAGGGAATTTCTTCGCTCTTGTGGAAAACGCATTCAAACGCCAATTCCTGCTCCGACCTTGCGCCATCGAGAATATCGGCTATTTCTTCATGAAGATCGAACGTTTCAGTCGTGAACTCCTGAATGTTCAGGAATTCGAGCAGATCCCGGATCGATTTCCCGGCACGGTGGGCCTGTCGCTCGCAGCCGTCGATCGCTTTCCTGATCTTTTCCAGGTTGGGCTCTCTGGATCCCAAAAGCATAAGCGCAGCGTTGCTATAGGAGGCGATTGCAAGCAGCGGCTGATTCAACTCGTGTGCAATGGCGGAAACCGTTTGCGAGGTGGCATGCAGCATTTGCAGATCGTCCATTTTCTTCCGCCGATCCTGAATTTCCTTTTCCATGCTTTTTCGTTCGGTGATGTCGGAGATGACGATGCGTATCGGGGAGTCATTCCCTGCTTCCATCCGCATGCTGTCCAATTTGGCCTGAAAGGACGATCCGTCGACGCGTCTGATCGCCAGTTCGCAACTTTGCCTGTCGCTGCTGTGTCGTATGTTCGAAAGATACCGGTTCCAGGATTCGCTGTCCTCAGGTGCCACGAAAGGAGCGAAGCGGCGACGGATCAGTCCGCCGCGCTCTTCGCCCAGCAGCGCAGCTCCGGCAAGATTGACCTCGTCGATGC
>JAJXTT010000057.1 GCA_021783525.1 Pseudomonadota bacterium | reverse complement strand
TTTGCCGGCCGCGCCAATGCGGCCAGGCTGTACGGATACACCTTGACGAAGCGCGCCATGCGCTCGTGCATCTCTTCCCGCCCCAACTCAAGCACCATGCCCTTGTCCAGTTTCACCTGCCACGCATAACGCGGCGAAAGGCTGATCTGCGCGATCTGCTGGTGCAGCGGCTGCAGCGCGGCATTCAGGTCGGCGTACATCTGCGTCACCTGCGCCGAGGTGTCCGGCTGGCCGATGAAGACCGGCAACACCTGGTCCGTCACCGCCGAAAAGACCTCGCCGTGCGTATTCACCAGTGAGGCGCCGTTCCAGCGGGCCAGGGCGACCTGTTCTTCCACTTCCACTTCCAGGCTCCACGGAAACTTGCGCCGCACGCTCACCTTGCGCACCCAGGGCAACTTCTCGAATGCCTGCCGCGTCGCTTCCAGATCGACGGTGAAGAAGTTTCCGCTCACCTGCTCATGCACCACTTTCTCCATCAGCGCGGGCGAAACGCGCTGCGGTACCGCGGTCAGTTCCACGGCGCGCAGGGGAAACACCGGCAGGCGCAGCACATAGCGTGCCGTGCCATAGAGCACCAGCGCGAAGCTGATGCCGAACAGCAGGTTCGCAATGCCGCGCAGCAGTGGTGTGTTATCCCACATAACCCTCACCACAATCCTCTCCCCGAGGGAGAGGAAGCAACCGAGAAAAACTATTTTCCAATTCCAGCCCCCTCCAGTATCCGGATCACCAGCTGCTCGAAATCGATGCCTGCCTGTCGCGCCGCCATCGGCACCAGGCTGTGGTCGGTCATGCCCGGCGATGTGTTTGCCTCCAGCAGATAGGCCTTGCCGTCCTCGCCGCGCAGGAAGTCCACGCGCCCCCAGCCCTCCCCGCCGATGAGGGCGAACGCCAGTTGAGCCAGGTGCTGCATCTCACCCTCTTGTTCTGCAGTCAGGCCGCACGGGCACAGGTACCTTGTATCGTCGCGCAGGTACTTGGCCTCGTAATCGTAGAACTCGTTCGCCGGCTCGATCTTGATGACCGGCAATGCGCGGCCGTTCAGGATCGCAACAGTGTATTCACCGCCACCGATGAATCTTTCGGCCAATACCAGGCTGTCGTATTTGGCCGCTTCCGCATAGGCAGCCTGCAAATCTTCGGCACGCTTCACTTTGGTGATGCCCACGCTTGATCCTTCGTTTGCGGGCTTCACGAAAAGCGGCAAGCCGAGACGTTGCACCACTCCGTTCCAGTCGCTGCGCCCGGTGAGCATTTCATAATCCGGAATGGGCAAGCCTGCGGCCTGCCAGACCAGCTTGGTGCGCCATTTGTCCATCGCGAGCGCGGAAGCCAGCACACCGCTGCCGGTATAGGGGATATTCATCAACTCCAGTGCACCCTGCACCGTTCCGTCTTCGCCGAATCGGCCGTGCAGCGCAATGAACACGCGGTTGAAATTCTCGTCCCGCAAGGCTTGCAGGTCGCGCGTCTCGGGATCGAATCCATGCGCATCCACGCCGCTTTTCTGCAACGCCGCCAGCACCGCCGCACCGCTCTTCAACGACACCTCGCGTTCTGCGGAACGCCCGCCGAACAGGACGGCCACTTTTCCAAAATTCTTCAAGCTCGCTCTCCGATGATTCTCACCTCGGGATGCAATTGCACCCCCGTCCTCGACTCAACCGTCGCCCGCACTTCCTCGATCAGATCCTCGATATCCGCTGCAGTCGCCTTGCCCACGTTCACGATGAAGTTGGCATGCTTCTCCGACACCTGGGCGCCACCGATGCGCCTGCCCTTCAGGCCGCAACCCTCGATCAATTTCGCCGCATGGCCGCCCGGCGGATTGCGGAACACCGAGCCGGCATTCGGCAACTGCAAGGGCTGACTGGCGCTGCGTTTTTCCATCAATGCCTTGATCTCCCGGCGCGCGGCTTCGACATCGCCCGTTTCCAGCTTCAGCCAGGCGCCGGCGAAAAATTCATCGCAGGTTTCGGGATACGGGATACAGGATTCAGCCAACCCCTTCGCTCTCCGATCGTCAGCCTGTATCCCGTATCCCGTATCCCGTATCCTTCTCACAGATCGATACCCGATCTCATATTCCTGCGGCATGCGCTCCAGCAGTTCGCCGCGGCGTGTCAGCACCTGCACGCGCTGCACTTTCTGCCATGTCTCGCCGCCGTAGCAGCCGGCATTCATCGCCAGCATGCCGCCAAGCGTGCCCGGGATGCCCACGAAGAATTCCGCGCCGCACAGATTGTTCGTCGCCGCGAAGCGCGCGAGCTTTGCACCCGGCACACCGGCCTGCGCATAGATGTACCCGCCCTCCATGCGCAATTCGGTCAGCGCACCCACCATCAATATCACCGTCCCGCGAAATCCTCCGTCCCGAACCAGCAAATTGCTGCCCAGGCCGACTGCGACCAGCGGCTCGCTTGCCGGCGTTTGCTTCAAGAAATGCTGCAGATCCGCAAGGTCGGCCGGCTGGTACAAGCGCTGCGCTGCGCCGCCCGCGCGCCAGCTCACGTGGCGAGACATGGGCTCGTCGTGAAGCAGTTCTCCCCGCAATTCCTCCGCACTGAAATTTTTCGGTTCGCTCATGTTCATTTTTGCGCCAACTGCTTCACGAGATTCGGCACGCCGCCGATGGAGCCTGCACCCATGGTCAGCACCACATCGCCGTCGCGCGCCATCTGCAGGATCGTCTGCGGCATGTCGGCGATCTGTTCGACGAACACGGCTTCGCTCTGTCCCGCCACGCGCAAGGCATGCATCAGGGCGCGCCCGTCTGCACCCACGATGGGTGCTTCGCCTGCCGCGTAGATCTCGCCCAATGCCAGCGCGTCCACGCCGGACAGGACTTTGACGAAGTCCTCGAACAGGTCGCGCGTTCTCGTATAGCGATGCGGCTGAAAGGCCAGCAACAGGCGCTTGCCGGGGAAGGCACCGCGCACGGCCGCGATGGTGGCTTTCATTTCCACGGGGTGATGCCCGTAGTCGTCGATCAAGGTGAACGTGCCGCCCGATGCCAGCGGAATTTCTCCGTAGCGCTGCATGCGGCGCCCCACGCCTTCGAACTCGACCAGCGCAGCGACGATGGCGGAGGGTGCCACCCCGACTTCCAGGCCGACCGCGATGGCCGCCAGGGCGTTGAGCACGTTGTGCACTCCGGCCAGGTTGAGCGTGACGTCCAGGTTGAGCGGAGCGTCGCCCCGACTCGGTGCGGTGGAGCCGTCTGGTGCGGGAGGGGCGACTGTGCGGTCGCTCCCGCAATCGGCTGGCTGCGTCGGTAACGTGTCGCGACCGCCCTCGAACGTGCGTCTCTCGTCCTGGCGGCATTCCGCGGTAAAGCGCATCCGCCCGCCTTCGTGACGCACGTTTACGGCCCGGATCTGGGCCTCTTCGCCCAGGCCGTAGGTAGTAATCGGCTTGCTGATGCGCGGCAGAATCTCGCGCACATTGGCGTCGTCCGCGCACAGAATGGCGCGCCCGTAGAACGGCAGGCGCTCGACGAAATCCACGAAGGCCTGCTTCAATTTGCCGATATCGTGGCCGTAGGTTTCCATGTGATCGGCATCGATGTTGGTGACCACGGCGAGGATGGGGGTGAGATACAAGAAGGAGGCGTCGGACTCGTCAGCTTCGGCGACGATGAACTCGCCAGTGCCCAGCCGCGCATTCGCACCGCTGCTGTTGAGGCGGCCGCCGATGACGAACGTCGGGTCGTAGCCGCCTTTCGCCAATACGCTGGTCACCAGCGACGTGGTGGTGGTCTTGCCGTGCGTTCCTGCCACCGCGATGCCCTGACGCAGGCGCATCAGTTCGGCCAGCATCACCGCCCGCGGCACGATGGGGACACGCTGCTCGCGCGCTGCCACCACTTCCGGGTTGTCCGCTTTTACCGCAGTGGAGACCACCACCGCGTCGGCATCGCGCAGATTCGTCGCGTCATGGCCGTGATGGATGATCGCACCCAGGGTCTGCAAGCGTTGCGTGACCGCACTGTCAGCTAGATCGGAACCGCTCACCTTGAAGCCCAGATTGAGCAGCACCTCGGCGATGCCGTTCATGCCGGAACCGCCGATGCCGACAAAATGTATATGTTTGATCTTGTGTTTCATCCGTGCCGCCTCGTCACTTTCCGCATGCCGCTGCTCATGCCGCCACTCCCGCCAACTCGGCGCAGACCTGGACCACTTGGCGCGTCGCATCCGGCTTCGCCTGGCTGCGCGCGGCTTGCGCCATCGCAAGCAGCTTTTCCCGGCTAAACCCGCGCAACAATTGCGCCAGCTTCTCCGCACTCAATTCACTTTGCGGCAACAATACTGCCGCACCCTGTTCGCTCAGGAACCGCGCGTTATGCGTCTGGTGGTCGTCCACCGCGATCGGCAGCGGGATCAGCACGCTGGCCACACCGGCCGCCGCCAGCTCGGCGATGGTCAACGCGCCGGCGCGGCAGATCAGCACATCAGCCTGCGCATACTGATTCGCCATGTCCTCGAGAAACGGCCGGATGTCGGCTCTCACCCCTGCCCGCTCATAAAGCTGCCGCACTGCTTCGAGATTCTTCTTGCCGGCCTGATGCAGTACCTTAGGACGTTCCTGCTCGCTCATCATGGCAAGCGCTTGCGGCATGGCTTCGTTGAGCGCTTGCGCCCCCAGGCTTCCGCCCACGACCAGCACATTCAGTTTGCCGCTGCGTTCCGCGTAGCGCACTTTCGGCTCTGGCAATGCGGCGATATCAGCGCGCACCGGATTGCCGCACCATTCGGCGCGTTTCAGCACACCCGGGAAACCGCTCAGCACGCGTGCGGCGAGTTGTGCCAGCACTTTGTTGCTCATGCCCGCGATCGAGTTCTGTTCATGGATGACCAGCGGCCGGCGCAACATCGCCGCCATCAGACCGCCCGGCATGGTGATGTATCCGCCCATGCCCAACACCACGTCGGGACGATAGCTGAAGATCGCGACCGCGCTTTGCCCCAGCGCGCGCAGCAGGGTGAAGGGCAGCGTCAACAAGCGCAGCAAGCCTTTGCCCCGCACGCCCGTGAAGTTCACCCAGGCCACCGGATAGCCATGTTTGGGCACCAGTTCCGCTTCCATGCTGTTCGGTGCGCCCAGCCACACCACGTTCCATCCCTGCGCACGCAATGCATCGGCAACGGCAAGGCCGGGGTAGATGTGCCCTCCGGTCCCACCTGCCATGATGAGTATGGTGCGACTCATACCGGCAACCCCTGCGCAAGACGCCTGTTTTGGCTACGTCCGCCCCGTTGGGGCTTAACTTGCTTGCGCAAGTTAGCCTTCGCCGAAACAGACGTGTTGTGTACGTGTTTGTTCATATCGGCAGTCCCCGGGCCACGGCAATTTTGGCTACGACCGCCCCGTTGGGGCTTAACTTGCTTGCGCAAGTTAGTCTTCGCCGAAACCGTCGAGCTTTCAGGTTTCGTATTTCAATCATCGACTCGAGTTGAGCGCAGTTCATATTGGTAATCCCCGTGCCACTCGACGGTTTTCATAATCAATCCGCAACAGCACCGCGATCGCCACGCAGTTCACCACCACGCCGCTGCCCCCGAAGCTCAGGAACGGCAAGGTCAGGCCCTTGGTCGGAAGCACGCCCATGTTCACGCCGATGTTGATCATCGCCTGCACGCCGAGCCACACTGCAACGCCCTGCGCCACCAGCGCCGCGAACAGGCGTTCCGACATCGCCGCCTGCCGGCCGATGGTGAAAGCGCGCACGATCAGCCAGCCGAACAGGAGAATGACGGCGCTCACGCCTGCCAGTCCCAGCTCTTCAGCGGTCACGGCGAGCAAGAAGTCGGTGTGTGCTTCCGGCAGGTAGAATAATTTTTCGACACTTCCACCCAGGCCTACTCCCAGCCATTCGCCACGCCCGAACGCGATCAGTGCGTGGCTGAGCTGATAGCCCTTGCCGAACGGATCGGACCACGGATCCATGAAACCGATGACGCGCTGCATGCGGTAGGGGGAAGAGAGGATCAGCGCCGCGAATGCGAGCGGCAGCAACAGCACCAGCCCGCCGAATATCTTGAGGTTGAAGCCGCCCAGCCAGAGCGTGCCCATCGCGATCGCGCAAATCACGACAAACGCGCCCATGTCCGGCTCCAGCAGCAGCAATGCGCCAACCAGAGCCATCACGCCGAACATCGGCAGGAAGGGCTGCAGCAGGTGATCCTTCACGGCGCCTTTGCGTACCGCGTAGTCCGCTGCATACAACACGGCGAACAGTTTCATCAGCTCTGACGGCTGCAGGTTGACCACGAATAGCGACAGCCAGCGGCGGCTGCCGTTGACGGATTTGCCTACACCGGGGATCAGCACCAGCAACAGCAACACCACCCCGATCAGGAACAGATATGGCGCATATTTCTGCCATATCTGCGTCGGGATCTGGAATGCGAGCACACCGGCGACCACGCCCGCCAGAATGAAGATGGCATGTCGCACCAGGTAATAGGTCGGCTGGTAGTTGGTGTACTTGCCGGCTTCGGCGGTAGCGATCGAGGCGGAATAGACCATCACGAGGCCGATGGCAAGCAGCGCGGTGACGATCCAGGTCAGCACGCTGTCGTATTCCGCCACGGCTCGGCGGGGTGCATTCAGTGTCGTGCCGAACATGCCGCCCCCGTTTCCAGTTTCTTCACCGCTGCGATGAACACTTCGGCGCGATGCAGATAGTTCTTGTACATGTCGAAACTGGCACAGGCCGGCGACATCAGTACCGCATCGCCGTGCTGTGCGTTCGCTGCGGCGATACTCACCGCCTCATCCATATCGCGCGCTTTCAGGATCGGTTTGCCGCATCCGGCGATGGCCCGCTCGATCAGCTGGGCATCTCGCCCGATCAGCACGGCGGCACGCGCGTGTCTTGCCACGGCATCCTTCAGCGGCGCGAAGTCCTGCCCTTTTCCGTCGCCGCCAAGAATGACCACCGCCAGCTTGCCCAGGCCCTTCAGCGCCGCCTCGGTTGCGCCGACGTTGGTGCCCTTGGAGTCATCGTAATAGGTGACGCCGTGCAGTTCGGCGACTTTTTCCACGCGATGCGGCAGCCCTTTGAAAGCGCGCAGCGCATCGACCAGCGGAGCCAGCGGGATGTCGAGCGCACGGCACAGCGCCAATGCCGCCAACGCGTTCGCCACGTTATGCAGACCGCTCACCTGCAATTCGTCGGCGCGCATGATCTTCCGCCCGCCCTGGACCAGCCAGGTGACCGCGCCTTCACGGATGATTCCCCAGTCCAGGTCATTCGGCGGCGGATTCAGGCCAAAACTTGCCTGCCTGCGCCCGGCGATGCGCATCGCGTTGCTGCGCGCGTCGTCGCGATTCAATACCTGCACGCCCCGACCATGGAAGATGCGCGCCTTGGCCGCGGCATAGGCATCCATGCTGTCGTAGCGGTCGAGATGGTCTTCGGTCACGTTGAGCACTGCCGCCGCATCGGCATCCAGCGTACAGGTGGTCTCCAATTGGAAGCTGGAGAGTTCCAGCACCCACACCTGCGGCTGCCGGTCGCGGTCGCGCAAGGCATCCAGCACGGCGGGCGAAATATTGCCCGCCACTTGCGTATCCAGCCCGGCCGCCGCGCACATCGCGCCTACCATGCTGGTGGTCGTGGTCTTGCCGTTGGCACCGGTGATGGCGATGACCTTGGTCGTGCGCCGGTAATCGTTGGTCGCGAGCTGCTGAGCCAGCAATTCGATGTCGCCCTCGACCGGAATACCGCGCGCGATGGCGCGCTGCACGAACGGGTCGGCCATGGGCACGCCGGGGCTGATGGCGATACGGTCGATTCCCTGCAACAGTTCGTCGCCGAACGGGCCGCACCGTACATCGGCGTGCGGCAACTCGCTCCGCAATATCGCGACACCGGGCGGAGCATTGCGGCTATCGGCCACGCGCAAGCGCGCAACCTTCCCGCCCAGGTAGCGAGCGAGCGACAGCCCGGTCTCACCCAGACCGAGCACCAAAACCGATTGTCTGCGCAGTTCGTTCATTCTTTATCTGAGTTTCAGCGTCGCCAACCCGATGAGCACCAACAGCATGGTGATAATCCAGAACCGGACCACGACCTGCGTCTCTTTCCAGCCCTTTTGCTCGAAATGGTGGTGCAGGGGCGCCATCAGCAGGATGCGTTTGCCGGTGCCGTATCTTCTTTTCGTGTACTTGAAGTAGGACACCTGCAGCATCACCGACACCGCTTCCACCACGAACACACCGCCCATGATGAACAGCACCAGTTCCTGGCGGATGATGATCGCGACCGCGCCCAGCGCCGCGCCCAGCGCCAGCGCGCCGACGTCGCCCATGAACACTTCCGCCGGATAAGCGTTGAACCACAGGAAGGCCAGTCCGGCGCCGGATATCGCCGCACAGAAGACGGCCAGCTCACCCGCGCCGGGAATCGAGGGTTCGCCCAGATATTTCGAGAATTCGGCGTGGCCCGCGACGTAGGCAAAGACCGCAAGCGCTGCGGA
>JAJXTT010000056.1 GCA_021783525.1 Pseudomonadota bacterium | reverse complement strand
TCACCGGGATGCCGATCGACGGCGCACGCCCAACCGGCTTTTCCAGCAACTCCGCAATCTCGCGCGCATATTCATCCCAGTTGCGCATGCCCCCAATCACGCCGACGTAACCGCCGTCGCGTACGAACACCAGCGACGGCCAGCGGGTGACACCGTAGCGATCCTTTTCCTTGCGCGCCAGCTCAGGCGAAATGATCGCTGCGCGCAAACGGTTGCCGGTCAGCTTCAGCACTTCGGGCAGGATCACCGCCACATCCCAGGTTTCCGGTTGCTGGTCAGGCTCCTGCGTGAATAGCACCATGCCGTCGCCTGCTTCGGCAATAAATGTCTCAAACGCAGTTTCACCAAGCAAATCAATCTGGCTTTGCTTTTGCAAACGTTCCAGCAATTGGCTAAAACTTTCGTTGATCTCTGCCGTGCGCGTTGCTGAAAACTCTACCGTTTCATTCATGTCTCATTCCTTTCTCAAAAAATCTGGCAACATGGGTTCTCGATTGATCAGATCGGAAAAGTAATGATCCAGATCGACTTCCATACCATCGGATATTGCTTGCAGACCATCCAGTGCAGCATTTACTAATACTGCTCTTTCTTCATCAATGATCTCCCGCCCTGAATTCATGAATGTTAGTAGCCACTGCCCAGCCTGAACCTTGCCTAATAGCCAAGTTTCTATCATCTGCCGACCATAACGCCCCTCACAGATTGCGTAATCTTCTTTGACTTCCACCACCTGCATTGGAATTCCTATACACATGAAGCCCCCTTAAGCCGGAAGCACTAAGAAGCGCTCATCACCCACACGACAAGCTGTCTCGGTAGAGGGACGTCCTGCTTCATAACGCCCTATATCCAATACCTGCTGAAGGCGTTCGGTCTGCTCCTCATTGCGAGATATATACGGTATTGACCATTGTTCGATTTGCGCAATCGCTATGCTTAATGCAAGCGGGATCTGCGCCTTGACCACACCGCGCAGGCTACCGCCAAAATCTTCCAGCTGTTCCGGCTGCACACCGATCAAAATCATAGTTTCCGGCAATTTGTTGACCAGTGAGGCACATGCAATGACTTCTTGAAAGCCGGTCTGGTGCAAACTCATTTTTTTTGCGCCCATAAAACGCGGAACTTCCTCGTCTTTCGCAATTACCATCTCGCCCGGCTGCATGCCGTAATCCACGGCGTCGAACACGATCAGGCGCCGCGCCTCTTCCAGGAACGGCAGCAGGTACAAACCCTGCGTACCGCCATCCAGCACGGTCACGTCGTCGCCGAATTGCCAGGCGGCGTTCAGCGCTTCCACGCAGCGCACGCCGAACCCCTCGTCCGCCCACAGGATGTTGCCGATGCCCAATACCAACAGCTCAGTCTTCTTCATTTCTTCTCCCCGGTGTTACCACACCCGTTACAGCACGAGTCATGCCAACCACCGAAAAACATAATATTCTTGATAATTAGTCAATTAGAGAGCTGCCGACTAATCCGACAAATTCATTGTGGACATTAGCCTTGCAATTGATGGTTGCTATGGAACTGTCTTGACCTGTTTGTAGTACATCTGCTGTGCCTGATGCAGGTCCCAGGCGAACTGCAGTTCCAGCCAGAACGCCACGTCCGTGCCGAAATGCAGGGCCAGGCGCACGGCTGTATCGGGAGTGATCACGCGCTTGCCACGCACCAGTTCGTTGATGCGGCGGCGCGAGATGCCGAGCGCCGCGGCCAGCGCTTCCTGCGAGATGTGGCCGGGTTGCAGGTAGCGCGTATCGAGGAAATGCCCGGGATGCACTGGCGTGCGCGGTGCGGCCCAAAAAAAACGCGGGCTTTTGCCCGCGTTTGCTTTGGACCCAGATTGCTCACTAGGCCCTTTGTTCCCTCCCCCTTGCAGGGGGAGGGCTAGGGAGGGGGTAGAAATACCGGAGTTCAACGACTCTACCCCCATCCCAACCTTCCCCCTGCAAGGGGGAAGGAGCTGGTTCAGCTCAGATGAACTATCCGGATTCAACATTGATGAATCATTACGCGGGGAGGCGGAACTCTTACTCACGGAACGTGCGCTTGCCGTCGATGATCGCGCTGATCATGGTCTGGCGCGACATCATGTCCTCGCGGATCGCGGTATAGACATGCAGGATCACGAAACACACGATGCCCCAGGCAAGCAGGTGGTGCCAGGAATGCACGCTCTGGCTTTGCCCGAACAGCGGGATCACCCAGCTGGTGAACAGCACGTTCGACCAGCTGCCCGCTTGCGCGCCCTCGCCATACAGCGCAAAGCCCGTCACAATCATGAACGTGCCGCCCAGCGTGATCGCAAAGAACATGAACAAGTGGCCGAGCGGGTTGTGCCCCACATATTTTTTCGGGTATTTCTCGATGAACATGTACCAGCGCAACTCCTGCAACAAACCGGACCACCATTCCTTGTCCGTGACCGGCAGCATGAACAGCTGCTTCGCATGGTGGTTGCCCGCAAATGCCCAGTACAGGCGCACCAATAATCCGATGGCGAAGATGTACCCGGCCGCGAAGTGCCCGAAACGGATATATCCCATCAGGAAATGATCGCTCGCCTCGCCCCCCACGCTGGGCAAGGGACTGGCGATGAACCAGCCGGTGATCGCCAGCGTCACGATGCACAACACGTTGATCCAGTGCCACGCGCGCACCGGCGCCTCATAGACGTAAATCGTATTACCGGCAGCGGTGATCGCCGATTCATCGACTTCAGCTTTGACAGACATGACAGTCTCCTTTCGTGCGCCTTATGAAGGCGCTGATTATTCCGTTCGCCCTGAGCCAGTCGAAGGGCTCTTTGTTAAGCCGTTGACCGATTTAACACCTCCGTTCATGGTTCGACTTCGCCTTTAGTACTGAGCTTGTCGGAGTATCACCACGAACGGAGGATTAAATCGCTGTCTCTTTAGCGTACCGTGACCTTGCTCAGCTCCTGCCCTTCCGGCGACATCACATGCGTGGAGCATGCCAGGCAGGGGTCGAAACTGTGCAAGGTGCGCAAGATCTCCAGCGGTTGATCTGCGTTCGCCATCGGCGTATTCATCAGTGAAGCCTCGAACGCACCGATTTGCCCTTTTGGATCGCGCGGACTCCCGTTCCAAGTGGTAGGCACTACACATTGGTAATTTTCGATTTTGCCATCCTTTATGCGTATCCAATGCCCTAACATACCGCGGGGCGCAGCCACCGTACCCACACCTTTAGCTTCTTTCGGCCACGTAGATGGATCCCACTTCTCGATATTAGCAGTAGAGCTATCACCCGATTTAAGATTACTGATTAGTTGATTGAAGTCTTCCAGCATCATTTCAGAAGCATATTGACTCTCAAGCGCGCGCGCTAACGTACGCCCAATGGTTGTTGGCAACAGTTGCTTTAAACTGTAATGAGTTTCGGGCATGCCTAGCGCTTTCGGGATCGCGCTGTTGATCGCCTGTGCCGCATCGTCCACTTGTTGCTTGACACGCTGGCAGTATCTGTTGCCCTTTAACGCATGTGCATAACCTAAGGTATAGCGTGCCAACGGCCCTACTTCAACCGCATGTCCACGCCAGCGTGGTGATTTAATCCAAGAGTACTTGGCATTTTCGTCGAGTTCTTTGATCGCGGTGCGTGTACCTTTGGTCTTTTCACCCAATTGATAGTTGGCTTCAGTGACACCATCCCAAGGATGCAGCCCTTTGCTTTCGTCTGGATATTTGTACCAGCTATGATTGACGAATTCCTGAACCTGTTCGGGATCACGTGGATCAATCGGAAGGATTTCGTTCCAATTTCCGTCCAGAATTACACCGCCAGGCAACTGCCGCGTGCTGTTGTCATAGGGTACTTTCTCATAGCTACCGTAGTCAGCTACGTTTGTGGCCGACAAGCCTCCACCAAAAAGCCACCCTCCCTGCTTGTATATTGTGCCAATTGCCAAGACATCAGGAACATAGACATTATTATTGAACTCGATCATTTCCTTAATAAGAGATTCAATAAAATTCAGCCTCTCCATGTTGATAGGCGCTCCAGCCGCGCCTGTGCCGTCTATGTTGATTGCACAAGGTACCCCACCAACCAAGTAGTTAGGGTGAGGATTCTTGCCACCAAAAATAGTATGCACTTTTACCCATTCTTTCTGAAGATCAAGCGCTTCCAGGTAGTGCGTCACCGCCATCAGATTTGCCTCCGGTGGCAATAAATAGGCCTTATTACCCCAATAGCCATTCATAAATGGTCCGAGCTGGCCAGATTCGACGAACTTCTTCAATCGATTTTGAATATCGCGGAAGTAACCCGGCGACGATAACGGGTGAGCCGGAGAAACCATTTGTTGTAACTCACTAGTTCTTTTCGGATCTGCCTTTAACGCTGATAACACGTCCACCCAATCCAAAGCGTGGAGGTGATAGAAATGCACTGCATGGTCGTGGACTTGCAACGTTTTAGCCATCATCTCGCGGATCAGATGGGCATTCAGTGGAATCTTGATATCTAGCGCGTCTTCCACGGCACGCACAGAAGCGAGTGCATGGCAACCTGTGCAAACACCACAAATACGCTCGACAAATGCCCACGCATCGCGCGGATCGCGGCCTTTAAGGATTACCTCCAGACCACGCCACATCGTGCCGGTGGAAACCGCGTTGGTGATCACGTTGTTGGCATTCAGATTGACCTCGACACGCATGTGTCCTTCGATGCGACACACCGGATCTACCACCACGCGTTTGCCGCTGTTGTCGATCTTGTAGCCCTGAGTTTCATAAGCTGACATGATTACTTGCCTCCCTTGTTCTGTTCTTCTTTACCGCTGCGCGCTTTGCTCAACGCGCTGACTGCGGCGTGTGCTACTACCGCCGCACCTGCAACTGCCGCCACAGTGCCGCCGACCTTGTCTGCATTGGATTCGACACCGAACTGCTTGATATCTGTGACGCGGTTGTAGAAACCGCCCTTGTCCCAGAAGCCGTCCTCGGAACAGCCGATGCAACCATGGCCGGACTGGATCGGAAACGACACACCGCCGTTCCAGCGCGTGGTAGAGCAGGCATTGTAGGTGGTGGGGCCTTTGCAACCCATCTTGTACAAGCAATATCCTTTTCGCGCAGCTTCGTCATCCCACTCCTCAACAAACTGCCCCGCATCGAAATTCGGACGGCGATAACATTTGTCGTGGATGCGCTGGCCGTAGAACATCTTCGGGCGCCCCTGTCGATCCAGCTCGGGGATGCGGTCGAAGGTCAGCATGTAGGTCACCACCGCGGTCATCACCTCGGCGATGGGCGGGCAGCCCGGCACCTTGATGATGGGCTTGTCGGTGATGACTTTGTGCACGGGCGTGGCACGCGTCGGGTTCGGCTTGGCAGCCTGCACGCACCCCCAGGAGGCGCACGCACCCCAGGAGATGATGGCCTTGGCATCGGCGGCGGTCTCTTTCAAGACCTCAACAAATGGCCGTCCGCCGTGGATACAGAACATGCCGTCTTCGTTCAACGGCGGATTGCCTTCCACTGCGAGAATGAAATTACCTTTATATTTCCTTCTTATCTCAGCAATAATTTCTTCCGCCTGATGTCCGGCTGCTGCCATCAGCGTGTCGTCGTAGTCCAGCGAGAGCATGGACAGCACCACGTCTTTTGCCAGCGGGTGCGCGGAACGGATGAACGATTCCGAGCAGCAGGTGCATTCCAGGCCGTGCAGCCAAATCACCGGCGTGCGCGGTTTGGTCTCCATCGCCTCGGCGATCTTCGGTGCCATCGTTGGCGCGAGGCCCAGCGAGGCCGCAGTCAGACTGCAATATTTCAGGAAACTGCGGCGCGAAATTCCTTGCCTCCGCATCACCTCATAAAATGTTTCTATCGACATTTCTCTCTCCCTTGTCTATCGGTCAGGCTCTTTCTGCACGATCAACCGTCCGCCCTGACGGAAAATCATCCTTGCGCAGGACATGTATCAAGTTCCGTGCCACGGACAATGACATCCGCCAATGCCCGATGGATAGGGCGTTACAGGCGAGCAGGACAGGAATGGAGGCTTTCTGAAAGAGTGACCGATTCGCTCGGAATACGAATTTGACCGGAAGGAAAGTGTCCGTATTTTTTGTGTGGTTAAATATTCGTCGGGGGAACCGGCGCGGGACATTTCACGCCAATTTGACGTTTTCGCAGCCGCGACAATGAATTAGATGCTTTTTGTGTTGCTGTTTCCCTAAATAAATACTATATCTGGCCGCTAGAGTAGGAACACACGAATAGTTCGCCTGCTTCAGCAAACATGCGCGCAAGCATGTTCAAGACGACCTGCAGAATATTCATTTGCGGGCACCAACTTTGAATCGGGTTGCTCCCCGGAAATGGAAAGCCGCAAGCATAAACATGAAAACGACTAATAATAATTTTTTGGGAGATGTCGAGAATGCCTAACTTCGTCACATCAAGTATCGCCGTCAAGGTCCAGTTGTCAGTCCAATTCCTGCTGCTGATCGTCAGCATCGTGGCCGCAGTCTCGTTTTACAATATCGAACGCAGAGCCCAGGAGCGCGGAGCAGAAAGCAAGATCAGGGCGCTGGCGGACGGTGTGATCAACGGCGCCAACATGCTGATGCTGAACGGCATCATCAGCGACGTGGAGCAGCGCAAGCTGTTCATCACCAAGATGGGCTCCGGCGAAGACATCAAGTCCCTGCGCATCATCCGCAACAAGCTGGTGCAGGAGCAGTTCGGCATGGGCCTGCCGGAAGAACAGCCCACCGGCGACGAGGAGCGCAAGGCGCTGGACGACGGCCAGGAGATCTTCGAGAGACGCGGGGATATATTGCACGGGATCGTGCCCTACACCGAAAGCACGAACTTCAGGGGCACCAACTGCCTGATGTGCCACACCGTGCCGGTGGGTTACCACAACGGAGCGTCCGTGGTCGACCTGGACATCTCGGCCAACAATGCGGAACTGAGGATGCTGGCATGGATGTCAGTGGTCGTCATCCTCGGGGTGCAGGTGGTACTCTGGCTGTTGTTCAAGTACATCCTGCACAAACTGGTCTCCGTCCCGGCAGGCCAACTGCGCACCGCGATCATGGAGATCAGCAGCACCGGCGACTTCACCCGGCGCGTCAAGGTGAACAGCAACGACGAGATCGGCCAGACCGCAACTTCATTCAATGAACTGATGGGCAACCTGCAGACCGCGTTCCGCCAGGTGCACGACGACATCGAGAAAGTCGCCGCATCGTCCCACTCGCTGTCGGTGTCTTCGCAGCAGGTGGCCACCGGCTCCACCAGCCAGAGCGAAGCCGCGTCCGCGATGGCGTCGACAGTGGAACAGGTCACGGAGAGTATCGCCCATGTTTCGGACGGTGCGCGCGAAGCGCTGAAGATATCGCAAAGTTCCGGCGAGCTTTCCGAGAAGGGCGGCGAGATCATCCACAGCGCCGCGGAAGAGATGCGCAAGATCGCCGATACCGTGCGCCAGACTTCCGTTTCCATCGGCAACCTGGGCGAGCAGACGACCAAGATCTCCACCATCGTGAAGGTCATCAAGGAGATCGCCGACCAGACCAACCTGCTGGCGCTGAATGCGGCCATCGAGGCGGCGCGGGCGGGCGAGCAGGGACGCGGATTCGCGGTTGTGGCGGACGAGGTGCGCAAGCTGGCGGAACGCACCACCCAGTCCACGCAGGAAGTCACGCAGATGATCGATACCATACAGCAAGCTTCGAACGCTGCCGTGGCGGGCATGGATGCGACCGTGGTTCAGGTCGATGGCGGGGTGGCGCTCGCGCAACAGGCCGGCGATGCCATCAACCAGATCAAGACCGAATCCGGCCAGGTGATCCGCACGGTCAGCGACATCTCCATCGCGCTCGAAGAGCAAAGCCGCGCCAGCAAGGACATCGCCGTGCACATCGAAAAAGTGGCGCAGATGACCGAGCAGAACAGCGCCTCTGCCGACCTGACTGCAGGAGAGGCAGGACAGCTTGCGAAACTGGCGGACAACATGCAGGCCACGGTGAACCGCTTCAAGATCTGATCCGGCGGCCCGGTTTAGGGGACGTGCAGATTAGAGCGGTTCGCGGTGACCCTTCGACGGGCTCAGGGCGAACGGGTTTGATCGACGCTTCCCTGGAAACAGAGAAGCCTCGCAGCGATGCGAGGCTTTTTCATGAACGGTATCTGTGTTCCCGAACGACCCCCCTCCGGGCTCAGACCTCCACCACCAAGCCAGGATCGAATTCCCTGTTCTCCGGCTTGTCCGGATTGCGGCAGTAACCGCGCGGGTTGCACACGACGCGGGTGCCGTGCAGCACGTAATCAAAACTGTCATGCGTGTGGCCGTGGATCCACAACGCACTGGTTCCCATCAACTCGTCCAAACGGGATGCGAAGCAGGCCGACGTGAGACTGGTCTTGTAGCGTTCGGCGACGGATCGCGCGCTGGGCAGGTGGTGCGTGACGACCACGGTCTTGCCCGGAAAAGGCTCGTTGAGTTTTGCCGTCAGC
>JAJXTT010000055.1:6430-8547 GCA_021783525.1 Pseudomonadota bacterium | reverse complement strand
AAATCCATGCAAGCGTTATCGATAGCAGCGTCAGGCTGGACGTTCATGATTCCGGGCCCGGTATAGACCCCATGGACAAAGACAAGATATTTGACGCGTTCTACCAGGGACGCAAGGCGCCGCAAGGTCACATCAGGGGCACCGGACTCGGCTTGTCCATCACCCGCGAATACGTGCTGGCGCACGGGGGCTCGATCGAGCTGCTCGATACGCCGAAAGGGACAGGCTTTCGCGTCTCGCTCCCCCTGAATCGCCCCACTGTCACGCCATGAACTGCAGGACTCCGCTCTTCACGATCCTGAATGTGATTGCAATCGCGGCATTGCTTCCCGCGTGCTCGGTCGTATCGATACCCCGCCCCGCGACGAATCTCGTTCCCTGCCCGCCACCGCCGGCTCTTGCGCTGTCTGCCGACCAGGTCTTGCGCTACTACACTTGTCTGGGCACACTGCCTGCCGCTGATGTCGCCAGCGAATACCATGCCGCCAGCCTGAGTTTTTCCGAGACCGGCAGCAATTCCGACCGTCTCAAGCTGGCAATACTGTTATCCTTGCCCGACACCGGATTTCACAGTACCGCAGCGGCACTCGATCTTGTAAAGAACATGCCTGCGGGGCCGGAACCTGTTCCTTCCACCCTGCCCGACCTTGCCCTGCTCTTGAGCATGTTGCTTGCGGCGCAGCAGCACGCGGATGACAATATTTCCGAACTTACAAAAGAGCTTTCAAACGAAAAAGTGCATTCGGACTTCCTTCAGAAAAAGATCGATGCCGTCAAGGATCTTGAAATCAACCTGATACACCGGGACCAACCATGAGTGCAGTACAACAAACGATGGCGCCTGCGCGCAGGATATTGATCGTTGACGACGATTCGGACCTGCTGCAACTGTTGTCCATGCGGCTGACATCTGCCGGTTTCGAGGTGGATACGGCAAATAGCGCCGAGGCCGCCATCAACAGCCTGGACATTTCCAGGCCGCACCTCGTGATCACGGATATGCGCATGCAGGGCATGGATGGCATGGCCCTGTTCGAGCATATCCACAGGAGCATCCCGACCCTGCCGGTCATCATGCTGACGGCACACGGCACCATTCCCGATGCGGTCGACGCCACGCAACGCGGATTGTTCGGCTATCTGACCAAGCCGTTCGACAGCAAGGTGCTGCTGGACCAGGTCGCGAAGGCGCTCCAGATTTCGTTCGCGGCAGCAGCGCAACCCGGAAAGGCGGACGAGTGGCGCGCCGCCATCATCACCCAGAGTCCGGTGATGGAAGACATCCTGACCAAGGCCAAGCTGGTGGCCGAAGGAGATGCGAGCGTCCTGATCTGCGGAGAGAGCGGAACCGGCAAGGAACTTCTTGCCCATGCGATACACAATGCCAGCCCGCGGGCGCAACGGCCGTTCGTGGCGATCAATTGCGCGGCCATTCCCGAGCAACTGCTCGAATCCGAGCTGTTTGGCCATGTCAAAGGCGCATTCACCGGGGCGGTCCGCGACCACAAAGGACTGTTCCAGTCGGCAATGGGCGGCACAGTCTTCCTGGACGAGATCGGCGACATGCCGCTCGTGCTGCAAGGCAAGCTGTTGCGGGTATTGCAGGAAAAACAGGTGACTCCCGTCGGCGCCACCCAGACCGTACCGCTCGATGTGCGCATCATCTCCGCGACCCATCGCGACCTGAATGCCGAGATCGCCGCCGGCAACTTCCGCGAGGACATCTATTACCGCCTGAATGTCGTGGAACTGTCGATACCGTCGCTCTCAAAACGGCGGGAAGACATCCCGCTGCTGGCCAAGCATTTCCTTGCCGTCCTGGCCGAAAAGTACAACAGGAAAACCAACGGATTTTCCTCGGAAGCGATGGAAACACTCATCAGCGCGCCTTGGCCCGGCAACGTCAGGCAACTATTGAACGTGGTCGAACGCAGTGTCGTGCTGTGCACGACCCCGCTGATCTCGTCCGTACTCGTCCAGCAGACCATACACAAGGAAGAAGAAATACTGATGTCGCTCGAAGAGGCCAAAAGCCGTTTCGAGCGCGACTACCTGATCCGCATCCTGAAGATCACGGAAGGCAACGTGACCCAGGCGGCAAAACTGTCCAAACGCAA
>JAJXTT010000055.1:0-6330 GCA_021783525.1 Pseudomonadota bacterium | reverse complement strand
ACAAGGAAGAAGAAATACTGATGTCGCTCGAAGAGGCCAAAAGCCGTTTCGAGCGCGACTACCTGATCCGCATCCTGAAGATCACGGAAGGCAACGTGACCCAGGCGGCAAAACTGTCCAAACGCAATCGCACCGAATTCTACAAGCTGCTGCAGAAGCACCAGCTCAATCCTTCGTTGATCAGGCAGTCTCAGGACTTTTCAACATAGGACCCTGCCCTGACCCACCGAAAAACTGCCTGTAAAACAGGCTTTTGCATTCCGCCATCAAAGCTTGTTCGGCGGTCAAGCGTTACCCTGATGGTGTGCGATCAGCTTGTCGATGAACTGGCGCAGGAAGTGATCCGACTGGGAACTGTGAAAACGGTCGATCTCAACACCCCGGCTGTAGGCAATGACCGTAGGAAATCCCCGGACTTTATGCTTTCCAGCGATACGCATGTTCTCGTCGGCATCCACCTTGGCCAGCAGGAACTTTCCGCTATATTCCTTCGCAAGTCTCTCCAGATGCGGCCCCAGGACCTTGCATGGCGCGCACCATTCGGCGCCTATATCGAGCAGGATGGGGGCGTCCTGTGAACGGGCGACGACACGCTCGTCAAAATTGGCTTCTTCCACTTCGAATGAAAAGGGATGGGGGTCGTGCATGTGCATGGTCAATCACTTCCTTCTTGTACTGTTAATATTGAATAGGGGTAAACTGCTATCGTACGTTTCGGTCACGGGCTTAACGACAACGCTATGCTACCAGACAACGAAATACGTTTTGACGCTTCCGGGCAGGCATGGCTGGATCAATTGTTACAGCGCCATCAAAGCAGGGCATCCCAGCTGTTGCAGATACTGCGCGAGATTCAGGAGCACTTCGGCCATATTCCGCACCGGATCGTCACCGAACTGGCCCAAAGATTATCCATTCCCCGCGCACGCATCGAAAGCGTGGCCTCGTTCTACTCCTTCCTGCACCTGAAACCTCACGGCGACTACCGCGTCCTGTTCTCCGACAACATCACCGATCGCATGCTGGGCAGCCAGCCGTTGATGGAGCTTATGTGCCAGCAATTGTGGCTGCAGCCGGGCAAGGTCTCCGAGGACGGCCTGGTCAGCATCGATACCACCTCTTGTACCGGGATGTGCGACCAGGGACCGGCGCTGCTGGTCAACGGGCACGCCGTCACGAACCTGAATCACCAGCGGGTGCAGGAGATCGTCCAGCTGATACGCAACCGCACGCCGCTGGCAGACTGGCCCGCCGACTTCTTCCGTGTCGAAGACAATATCCGACGCAGCGGCCTGTTGCTCGATAGCGCACTGGCACCCGGAGAATTGCTGCGCGCTGCCCTGTCCTCGGGCGCGCCCAACGTCGTCGAATCCATCAAGGCTTCAGGCTTGCGGGGACGCGGCGGCGCAGGTTTTTCCACCGGACTGAAATGGGAGGCCTGCCGCAATGCACAGGGATCCGAACATTACGTGGTATGCAACGCAGATGAGGGTGAACCGGGCACATTCAAGGACCGCGTGCTGCTCACTCGCCAGCCTGATCTCGTCTTCGAAGGCATGACGCTGTGCGCTCTCGCCGTAGGCGCGAAAAAAGGCTTGTTCTATCTGCGCGGGGAATACCGATACCTGCTCGAACCGTTGCAGGCGGTGTTGCAGCGCCGTCGTGACAACAATCTGCTGGGCACAGGCATCCTCGGGCAGGCCGGTTTCGACTTCGACATCGAGATACATCTCGGCGCCGGCGCATACATCTGCGGCGAAGAATCAGCCCTGATCGAATCCCTGGAAGGCAAGCGCGGCGTGCCGCGCAATCGCCCGCCATTCCCGGTGACGCACGGCTATCTGCAGCAACCCACCGCCGTGGACAACGTGGAGACCTTCTGCCAGGCTGTGCTGGCATTGCATATGGGCGCCGAGCGATTTCGCGCCATCGGCACGGCGAAATCCACCGGCAGCAAACTGATCTCCGTGTCCGGCGATTGCCAGCGCCCCGGTATCTACGAATATCCCTTTGGCGTCTCGGTGCGCGAGATATTGCAGGATTGCGGTGCGGTGAACACGCTTGCGGTGCAGGTCAGCGGACCTTCCGGCATCTGTGTTGCGGAAAGCGAATTCGACCGCAGATTGGGCTTTGAGGATCTGCCTACCGCGGGAGCGTTCATGATCTTCGACGACAGCCGCGACCTGTTTGAAGTGGCGCGCAATTTCGTGCATTTCTTCGCACACGAGAGCTGCGGCTTCTGCACCCCCTGCCGTGTCGGCACCTCCATCCTGAAACAGACCATGGACAAGATCGCGGCCGGGCATGGCACGCGCTACGACCTCTCCGAGGTCGAAAACCTTGATCGCGTGTTGCAGACCACTTCGCACTGCGGCCTGGGGCGCACTGCCTGCAACCCGGTTCTGCACACCCTCAAGCATTTCCGCCCCTCCTACGAAAACAAGCTGAAATCGCTGATGTTCTCACCCGCCTTCGATCTTGACGGATCGCTGGCGCGCGCGCGGCAGATGACCGGTCGCGACGATGCCGGCGCGCATCTGAAGGAGATCGAATGAAGGATACCTTCCTCCTCGACGGCTCGACTATTCCCTTCGAACCGGGCCAGACCGTGATGCAGGCCGCGTTGGCTGCCGGTCATTACATCCCTCACCTGTGCTATCACCCGGAATTCAAGCCGCATGGCAGCTGCAAACTATGCACGGTCAAGATCAACGGGCGCACCGTGGCCTCATGCACCATGCCCGCCGAGACCGGACTGCAAGTCGAAAGCGGGATCGAGGAGTTGAACGCGTTGCGTCGTTCGCTGGTGCAGATGCTGTTCGCCGAAGGCAACCATTTCTGCCCGTCGTGCGAGAAGAGCGGCAACTGTGCATTGCAGGCGCTGGGCTATGACCTCGAAGTCCACGCGACAGGTTTCCGCCACCTCTATCCCGATCGCCCTCTGGACGCCTCGCACCCGGATATCCTGCTGGACTTCAACCGCTGCATCCTGTGCGAATTGTGCGTGCGCGCCTCCAGCGAGGTGGACGGAAAGAACGTGTTTGCGCTATCCGGGCGCGGCATCACCAAGCACCTGATCGTCAACGCCGAGTCCGGCAAACTCTCCGATACCGATATCTCGCTCGCCGACAAGGCCATGCAGGTCTGCCCCGTCGGCGTGATCCTTCCCAAGCGCGCCGGTTTCAGCGTGCCCATCGGCGAAAGGCGTTACGACCAGCGTCCGATCAGCGCGCAGGCACTGGACGATGCACCTCGGCAGACCGATGCCGACGGGAATTGTGCGGCTTGCGAAGGAACACCATGAGCAAGAAACTGCGCGTCGCCACCACGTCGCTGGCCGGCTGCTTCGGTTGCCACATGTCCATACTGGATATCGACGAACGCCTTTTCCCTCTGCTCGATCTCATCGAATTCGACCGTTCGCCGCTGACCGACATCAAACATTGCGGACCATGCGATATCGGTCTCGTCGAGGGCGGCGTCTGCAACGCAGAGAACGTGCATGTGCTGCATGAGTTTCGCAAGAACTGCAGGATTCTGATCGCGATCGGTGCCTGCGCCATCAATGGCGGATTGCCTGCGCAGCGCAATCATCTCGACCTGGGCAGTTGCCTGACCGAGGTGTACCTCACCGAGCCGGGGCTGTTGCATGGACACATCCCGAACGACCCGGAACTGCCGCTGCCGCTGGACAAGGTGCATCCGCTGCACGAAGTGGTGAAGATCGATTACTTCATTCCCGGCTGTCCGCCTTCCGCCGACGCCATCTGGAAATTCCTCACCGACCTCATCGCCGGCAAGACGCCGGAACTGGGGCATGGGTTGATTAAGTATGATTGAAATACATTTGGCCACAGAGATCACAGAGCACACAGAGAAAGGCTGCGAAGTTCTCTGTGGTCTCTGTGTACTCGGTGGCAAAGGATTTTGAATATGGGTAATGATCTGGAAACCGCCGCCCACCCCGAAAAACTGCGCCGTGTCGCCATCGACCCGGTGTCGCGCGTCGAGGGCCACGGCAAGGTGACGCTGCTGCTGGACGAGTACGACCATGTGCATCAGGTGCGGTTGCACATCGTCGAATTCCGCGGATTCGAGAAATTCATTCAGGGCCGCCCCTACTGGGAAGCACCGGTGATGGTGCAGCGGCTATGCGGCATCTGCCCGGTGAGCCACCATCTCGCCGCATCCAAGGCGATGGACATGATCGTGGGCGCCGAGCTCACGCCGACAGCGGAGAAAGTCCGCCGTTTGATGCATTACGGCCAGATCCTGCAGTCGCACGCGCTGCATTTCTTCCATCTGTGCTCGCCCGACCTCCTGTTCGGTTTCGATTCGGAAATGGCCAGGCGCAACATCGTGGGCATCGCTGCCGCCTACCCCGAGATCGCAAAACAAGGCGTGCTGCTCCGCAAATTCGGCCAGGAAGTGATCCGCATCACCGCGGGAAAACGCATCCACGGCACGGGCTCCATCCCGGGCGGCGTGAACAAGAACGTCAGCATCGAAGAGCGCGACTACCTGCTCAAGGACATCGGGCAGGTGGTGGCCTGGAGCCGCGAATCGGTCGGAATCGCCCGGCAGCTGTTCGAACAGAATCTCGACCTCTACAACAACTTCGGCCGCTTCAAGGCGCACACGCTCAACATGGTGCGCGGCGACGGCGCGCTCGACCTTTACCACGGAGGCTTGCGTGCCCGCGACATGGATGGAAACACACTGTTCGACCATTACGATTACAGCCATTACTGGGACGTCATCTTCGAGGACGTGAAGGCCTGGTCATACATGAAATTCCCGTTCCTGCGTAGCCTGGGGCCCGAGACCGGCTGGTACCGTGTCGGGCCGCTCTCGCGCGTGACACAGTGCGACTTCATTCCCACTCCAGAGGCCGAACAGGCTCGCCTGGAGTTCCTGGCCTTCAATGGCGGATCGGCAACGGGCGCGACGCTGGGCTTCCACTGGGCGCGCATGATAGAGATGCTGCATGCCGCCGAAGTAATACAAGACCTGCTGCACGATCCCGACCTGCAAGGCGACGATCTGGTCAGCAAGGGCGAGCGGCAGGAGCGCGGCGTGGGTGTGATCGAAGCCCCGCGCGGCACGCTGATCCATCACTACAAAGTCGACGAGAACGACCAGATCGTGCGCTGCAACCTGATTGTTTCCACCACCCACAATAACCAGGCGATGAACGAGGCCATCCGCCAGGTTGCGCGGCAGTACATCGACGGGCGCAAACTCACCGAAGGCATGCTCAACCACATCGAGGTCGCCATCCGTGCCTTCGACCCATGCCTGTCCTGCGCGACCCATGCACTGGGCAAGATGCCGCTGGAAGTTGAATTGCTGGACGTAGAAGGTGACCGGGTCGATGTGCTGACACGGTCCTCCGACGGTTCGTTCTGTTCCTCAGACTGATGGGCGCTCCGCTCCTGATCTTCGCAATCGGCAACGAATCGCGCGGCGACGACGCGCTGGCACCGCTACTGGTCCGCCGAATCCAGACTGACCAAATAGCTGCCCAGGCCGAACTGATCGAGGACTTCCAGTTGCAGGTCGAGCATGTCACCGATCTGCGCGGGCGCAGTGCGGTACTGTTCGTCGACGCGGATATGTCCTGCGATGCCCCGTTCCATTTCGCCGAAATCGCTGCAGCACAAGACCATAGTTACACCAGCCATGCCATGACACCGTTCGCGCTGTTGCACACCTTCAAACAAGTGTATGGCGCAGACGCTCCGGCCAGTTTTCTGTTACGCATACGCGGTTACGGTTTCGAACTGGGGGAAGGCCTGAGCGATGAAGCGTCAGTTAATCTGCAGCTTGCGACTGCGGAGATTCGCAACTGGCTGGCACGCAGACCGCAGATGCACAGCCCCTGCACGAGTTGATTCCCGCTTAGCGGGCATAACAAAATTACCTCTCCCGATAATTAAGCTCGTCATGCCCGTTTCCCCCTATCCAACTTTCCCCCGCATGCGGGAGAAATGGCAAACGAATCGCTACGCGAGTTTCACTTTAACGCCGCTGCCTCACCGCCTCGAACAAACATACCGCCGTTGCCGCAGCGGCATTCAGCGACTCGATCTTGCCCGGCATGGGGATGATGAAATGGTGCTGCGCTGCATCCAGCAAAGCTGAGGATAGCCCTGCTCCCTCGTTGCCGATGGCAAAGGCGAGCTTGCCGCGCAGGTTGCTGTCGTAAAGAGATCTGTCCGCCTGCAGGGACGCTGCCATGATCTTGCCGGTGAATTCGGCTACAACCTCAAGCAGGTTCATCGATTCCGAAATGTTCATTACAAAGTGCCCTCCCATCCCGGCGCGCAG
>JAJXTT010000054.1 GCA_021783525.1 Pseudomonadota bacterium | reverse complement strand
GAAGAACGATATTACCGGCGGCGCGACCCCTGCATCGTTCGAACCGACCATCGATTATGTGGTGACCAAGATACCGCGCTTTGCGTTCGAAAAATTCCCGCAAGCCAATGACCGCCTGACTACGCAAATGAAATCGGTAGGCGAGGTGATGGCCATCGGCCGCACCTTCCAGGAGTCGTTCCAGAAAGCGCTGCGCGGGCTGGAAGTCGGCGTTAACGGGCTGGACAGCAAATTCAACGACCGCGAGGCCATCGTATCCGAGCTCGGCAATCCCGGCCCGGACCGCATCTGGGCGGTGAGCGATGCGTTCCGCCTCGGCATGAGCGTGGAGGATGTGTTCAACGTCAGCAAGATCGATCCGTGGTTCCTGGTCCAGATCGCCGACTTGATCCGCCAGGAGCAGGCGCTGGCAGGCCGCCCCCTGGAAAGCCTGAGCGCCAGCGATCTGCGCGCGTTGAAGCGCAGCGGTTTTGCAGATGCGCGTCTTGCGGCCTTGCTGGGTATCGATGACGCATCGGTGCGCGCCTATCGCCATGCGCTGGGAGTGCGTCCGGTGTTCAAGCGCGTGGATACCTGCGCTGCCGAGTTCGCCACCAACACCGCCTATATGTATTCGACCTACGAGGAAGAATGCGAGTCGCTGCCGACCGGCAACAAGAAGATCATGGTGCTGGGCGGAGGCCCGAATCGCATCGGACAGGGTATCGAATTCGACTATTGCTGCGTGCACGCCGCGTTGGCAATGCGCGAGGACGGTTACGAGACCATCATGGTCAACTGCAACCCGGAAACCGTTTCGACAGACTACGATACGTCGGATCGCCTGTACTTTGAGCCGCTTACGCTGGAAGATGTGCTGGAAGTGGTGGCAGTCGAGAAACCCATCGGCGTGATCGTGCAATACGGCGGCCAGACGCCGCTCAAACTGGCGCGTGGCCTGGAAAAGAATGGAGTGCCCATCATCGGCACCACGCCGGACATGATCGACTGCGCGGAAGACCGCGCGCGTTTCCAGGCCATGTTGCGCGACCTGAATCTGAAACAGCCGCCCAATCGTACCGCGAGCAACGTGGCCGACGCAGTGGCCGGTGCCGCCGAGATCGGCTATCCGCTGGTGATGCGCCCTTCCAACGTGCTGGGTGGCCGTGCCATGGAGATCATTCATGCGCAGTCCGATCTCGAGCGCTACATGCGCGACGCCGAGGAGATGTCCAAGATCTACCCCGAACGCATGCCCATCCTGCTTGACCGGTTCTTGAACGACGCGATCGAAGTGGACGTTGACGCGGTGTCCGACGGCACGCAAGTCATCATCGGCGGCATCATGGAACACATCGAACAGGCGGGCGTGCATTCCGGCGATTCGGCATGTTCGCTGCCGCCTTATTCGTTGTTAGTCAAGCTGCAGGACGAATTGCGTCGCCAGACGATCGCGATGGCGAAATCGCTCAATGTGGTCGGTTTGATGAATGTTCAGTTCGCCATTCAAGGCGAGACGGTGTTCGTGCTGGAAGTGAACCCGCGCGCCTCGCGCACGGTTCCGTTCGTGTCCAAGGCTACCGGTATGCCACTGGCGAAGATCGCCGCGCGCTGCATGGCCGGTCAATCCCTGGCGCAGCAAGGCGTGACACGGGAAATCATTCCGCCCTATTATTCGGTGAAGGAGGCGGTGTTCCCCTTCATCAAATTCCCCGGTGTAGATACCATTCTGGGTCCCGAAATGAAATCCACGGGCGAGGTGATGGGAGTGGGGGATACATTCGCCGAGGCTTTCGTCAAATCGCAGCTGGCCGCCAGTGTGAAGTTGCCGAAGGGCGGCAAGGTGTTCATCAGCGTGCGTGAAGAAGACAAGGCAGGTACCGTGGAAGTTGCGCGTACGCTGAAGCAACTGGGCTTTACCATATTGGCTACGCGCGGCACCGGGTCGGTCATTACTGCCGCTGGAGTTGAAGTGACGGTCGTGAACAAGGTCGCCGAAGGGCGCCCGCACATCGTGGACATGATCAAGAACGGTGATGTCAATCTCATCGTCAATACGGTGGACAGCAGGCCTTCCGTGATGCGCGATTCGTATTCGATCCGCCATGCCGCACTGCAGGGCCGTGTTACATACTACACTACGCTTGCCGGCGCGCGTGCGGCCTGTATCGGCATGCAGCACCTTGCCGAGCTGCAGGTCTATGACGTTCAGTCCCTGCACCGTCGGTTAAAGTAAAGCTCGCGTAGCGATTCGTTCGCTTCCTCGCCGGGGAGATTGAAGATTGCTTTTCACGATTGTCCTTTCTCCCGCTTGCGGGAGAAAGTTGGTGAGAGGGGCTTCATGCGGGAGAGGATTGAGGGGAAGGACACGGATGTGGCAAGTATTTCTTGCCATGCCCGTTGAAAAAATAGAAAGAAGGGGAAAGCGGCATGAGTAAAGTTCCTTTGACGGTGAACGGCGCCGAGTTATTGCGCCAGGAGTTGCACCGCCTGAAAACGGTGGACAGGCCTTCGGTCATCAACGCCATTTCCGAAGCCCGTGCACAGGGTGACCTGTCGGAAAATGCAGAATACGAAGCGGCCAAGGAGCGCCAGTCCTTCGTCGAAGGACGCATCGTCGAGCTGGAATTCAAGCTGGGCAGTGCGCAGGTCATCGATCCGAAGACGCTTAATGCGGACGGACGCTGCGTGTTCGGTTCGACCGTGATACTGGAAGATGCCAACAACGGAGATGTCGTGACTTACCAGATCGTCGGCGATGACGAAGCCGACATCAAGAAACGCAAGATATCCATCAGTTCGCCGATTGCGCGGGCATTGATAGGCAAGGTGGTCGGTGATATCGCGGAAGTACAGGCACCGGGCGGTGTCCGCGAATACGAAGTGGTGGAAGTCCAGTACGTGTAACAGGCAGGCGATTCCTTCCCCGATAATGGGAAAGAATCAGGTGCGGCTTCCAAGCTGTTTTTTGCTCTTGACGGTTTTTCCCTGGCGGCGTTTCGGAGGTTTTGCGATTGGAACCTCCAGCGGGCGGTACACCACAAGCGTCTTGCCGATATGTTGCACGGGCCCGGCCTTCAGTTGTTCGCATATCTCCTGCAACATGGCGGCGCGCGCATCACGATCGTCGTTCATCACGCGGATCTTCAGCAGATCATGGCTTTTCAGGCTGCGCTCGATTTCTTCCAGCACGGCAGGAGTCAGGCCGGCATTGCCGATGATGACGATGGGCTTCAGTACATGGGCGCGACCTTTGAGTTCGAGGCGCTGCGAAACGGAGAGAGATAACATGATGGGTGGTTTTCCAGATTCAAGGCGCGGATTCTAAACGATGAAGGCTTCTAAAACCAGCAAACAATGGATGCGCGAGCATGTCAACGATCCCTATGTGCAGCGGGCGCAGAAGGATGGCTATCGTTCCCGTGCCGCCTACAAGCTGCTGGAAATCGACGAACGCGACCATCTCATCAAGCCCGGCATGGTGGTCGTGGATCTGGGGGCGACGCCGGGCGGGTGGTGCCAGGTGGTTGCCGGCAAGCTCGGCCAGCAGGGGCGCATCGTCGCGCTGGACTTGCTCCCCTTGCAGCCGCTGCCGCGGGTTGAGTTCATCCAGGGGGATTTCCGCGAAGAAAGCGTGCTGGCTCAGCTGGAAGAAAAGCTGGAAGGGCGCCAGATCGGCCTTGTAATTTCGGACATGGCCCCCAATATCAGCGGTGTGAGTTCGGCTGACCAGGCGCGAGCCATGCATCTGGCTGAACTGGCGCTGGATTTCGCGGTCAACCACTTGGCGCCCGGAGGATCGTTTCTGGTCAAAGTGTTTCAGGGTGCCGGATTCGAGGATTATCTGAAGCTTGCGCGTAACCACTTTAACAAAGTGGTTACGCGCAAGCCGAAAGCATCACGCGATCGCAGCAGCGAACAGTATTTGGTGGGGCTGGGCAAGCTTGAGTAATAGCCCCGGACAGTGTCTAATGCAACTTCGTATTACCGCTCATAAGGAGCATTTGTGAACAATTTATTCAAAAGTGTCGGAATCTGGCTGGTTGTCGCATTGGTGCTGATGACCGTCTTCAATCAATTCAACGCGCGCCAGCAATCGACGGCGCAAGCACAACTGGATTATTCCCAATTCCTGGAGGAAGTGAAGTCCGGACACATCGAGAAGGTGACCATTGAGGGCCGCACGCTCAAGGCGACAACCACCGACGGAAAACGCATTACCAGCTATGCTCCCAGCGATCTCTGGCTGGTTTCCGACCTGCTCAAGAACGGCGTGAAGATCGAAGCCAAGCCCGAAGAGGAGCAGTCTTTCCTGATGAGCATCTTTGTATCGTGGTTCCCGATGCTGCTGCTGATCGGGGTGTGGATATTTTTCATGCGCCAGATGCAGGGCGGCAAGGGTGGCGGCGCATTTTCGTTCGGCAAGAGCAAAGCGCGCATGCTGGATGATGCAAAGGAACGCGTGACCTTCGCGGATGTGGCCGGTTGCGACGAGGCCAAGGAAGAAGTCTCCGAACTGGTCGATTTCCTGCGCGACCCGACCAAATTCCAGAACCTGGGTGGGCGTATTCCGCGCGGTGTGCTGATGGTGGGTAGTCCCGGTACTGGCAAGACGCTGCTGGCCAAAGCCATTGCGGGCGAAGCCAAAGTGCCGTTCTTCTCCATTTCGGGTTCCGATTTCGTCGAGATGTTCGTCGGCGTCGGTGCGGCGCGTGTACGCGACATGTTCGAACAGGCCAAGAAACAGTCTCCCTGTATCGTGTTCATTGACGAAATCGATGCAGTCGGCCGCCAGCGCGGCGCGGGTCTCGGCGGCGGCAACGACGAACGCGAGCAGACGCTGAACGCATTGCTGGTTGAGATGGACGGTTTCGAAGGTGCCTCCGGCGTGATCGTCATCGCCGCGACCAACCGTCCCGATGTGCTCGACCCCGCATTGCTGCGTCCCGGCCGTTTCGACCGCCAGGTCGTGGTGCCGCTGCCGGATATTCGCGGTCGCGAACAGATACTGATGGTGCACATGCGCAAAGTACCGGTGGCGCCCGACGTCAAGGCAGACATCCTGGCGCGCGGAACGCCCGGCATGTCCGGTGCCGATCTGGCTAACCTGGTGAATGAGTCTGCCCTGTTTGCGGCCAGACGCGGCAAGCGTTTCGTCGATATGGAAGATTTCGAGGCTGCCAAGGACAAGATCATGATGGGCGCAGAGCGCAAATCCATGATCATGCCGGAAGAGGAGCGCCGCAACACGGCGTATCACGAGTCCGGCCATGCCGTGGTGGCGAAGCTGATGCCCAAGACTGATCCAGTGCACAAGGTCACGATCATCCCGCGCGGTCGCGCGCTGGGGTTGACCATGCAATTGCCATCGGAAGACCGCTACAGCATGGACAAGGATCGCATCCTGTCCACGATCGCGGTGCTGTTCGGCGGTCGAATCGCGGAAGAGATATTCATGCACCAGATGACGACCGGCGCCTCCAACGACTTCGAGCGCGCGACCGACATGACGCGCAAAATGGTCACGCAGTGGGGCATGTCCGACGCGCTGGGTCCGATGGTGTACGCCGAAAACGAAGGCGAAGTGTTCCTCGGACGTTCGGTGACCTCGCACAAGAACATCTCCGAAGCGACCATGCAGAAGGTGGATACCGAGATTCGCCGCATCATCGACCAGCAATATGCGTTGGCGCGCAGCCTGATCGAAGCCAATCGCGACAAGATCGAGGCAATGACGCAAGCTTTGCTGGAGTGGGAGACCATCGACGCCGATCAGATCAACGATATCATGGCGGGCAATCCGCCGCGTCCACCCAGGCCGAGCCAGAGCAACAAAGCGCCCGAGCCGCCGAAGGACGAGGCTCCTACGGCAACGGCGACCAACAAGCCGGCTGAAGGCGTTTAACCTGCACACGGGGGCTTGGCCCCCGTTTTTTCATGTTCCGTTGCGGCAAATTCCAGTTCGATCTTTCGCGCCCGCTCGTGATGGGTATCGTCAATGTCACGCCGGATTCGTTTTCCGACGGCGGGCACCATGTATCCACCGCCAAAGCGATTGCCCACGCGCTGAAACTGATCGAAGACGGTGCGGATATCCTGGACATCGGGGGAGAGTCCACGCGGCCGGGTGCCGCGACCGTGAGCGAGCGGGAGGAACTGGATCGCGTGCTGCACGTGATTGAAGGCTTGCGCGGCATTTCCGTTCCGATCTCCATCGACACTTACAAACCCGGAGTGATGCGCGCCGCCCTGGCGGCAGGTGCAAGCATGGTCAACGACATCAATGCATTGCAGGCAGAGGGTGCACTGGCGGTGGTTGCCGGGAGCGATGCGGCAGTGTGTCTGATGCATAAGCAGGGCACGCCGCAAATCATGCAGCAGCAACCGCATTATCAGGACGCAGTATCCGAGGTGACTGCGTTCTTGCGGGAACGTGTGGCAGCAGCCATGGCGGCCGGCATTGCCCACGAGCGCATCGTGATCGATCCCGGCTTTGGTTTTGGCAAGACGCTGGGGCATAATCTCGAACTGTTGCGCGGCCTGGCGGCATTCAATGATCTGGGTGTGCCGGTTCTGGCCGGCATGTCGCGCAAATCCATGCTGGGTGCGCTCACCGGGCGCGAAGTGGGCGACAGGATGGCCGCGAGCGTGGCGGCGGCGTTGTTGGCAGTGCAGCGCGGCGCATCCATCGTGCGTGTGCATGATGTGCGCGAGACGGCCGATGCCTTGAAAGTCTGGAATGCGTTAAACGAGGGATGAGATGAGCAGAAAATATTTCGGTACCGACGGCGTGCGCGGGCGCGTGGGGGAGCATCCCATCACACCGCAATTTGTGATGCTGCTGGGCTATGCCGCTGGCAAGGTGCTGGCAAAAACAGAGCATGCGCAGAGCGAGCGTCCGGGAGTGTTGATCGGCAAGGACACGCGCATCTCCGGCTACATGCTGGAATCGGCACTGGAGGCGGGACTCATTGCAGCCGGCATCGATGTTTACCTGGCAGGACCGATACCGACTCCCGCAGTGGCTTACCTGACGAGGGCGCTGCGCTTGCAGGCCGGCGTTGTCATCTCTGCGTCGCACAATCCGTTCGACGACAACGGAATCAAGTTCTTCTCGGGCAGCGGCATGAAATTGCCGGACGAGGTCGAGCAGGCCATCGAGGCCGAACTGGATAACGCGATGCAGACCAATCCCTCCGTCAGTCTGGGCAAGGCCAAGCGCATCGACGACGCGGTCGGCCGCTATATCGAGTTCTGCAAGAGCACGTTCCCGGCCGACATGAATTTGCGCGGACTCAAGATCGTGGTGGATAGTGCGCATGGTGCGACCTATCACATCGCTCGCCACGTCTTTCACGAACTCGGGGCGGACGTCGTTGCCATCGGTGCGGAGCCGAATGGCAAGAACATCAATGACGGCTACGGCGCGACATCGCCCAAGAACCTGCAGCAAGCGGTGAAAGAACAGCACGCAGATATCGGTCTCGCGCTTGATGGCGATGGCGACCGCCTCATCATGGCGGATGCCGATGGCAAGCTTTACGACGGCGATCAGCTGCTCTATATCATCGCCAGGCACCGCCAGGCGTTGGGAACATTGCATGGCGGTGTCGTGGGCACGCTGATGACCAACCTCGCCTTCGAACACGCCATGCAGAAGCTGGGCATTCCGTTTGCGCGCGCCAAAGTGGGCGACCGCTACGTGATGGAGGTTTTGCTGGAAAAGAAATGGCAGCTTGGCGGCGAGAATTCCGGACACATCATCTGCCTGGACAAACACAGTACCGGCGACGGTATCGTCTCCGCGCTGCAAGTGCTTTGCGCGCTGCGCATGAAACAGCAGACGCTGGCGCAGGCGGCGGGCGACCTGCACATGTACCCGCAGATACTCATCAACGTCAAGGTCACAGGCAAGGCGGCCGAACTGCTGGAGCGCACGCCAGTCAAGGCAGAAGTAGCGAAGGCGGAGCGTGACTTGAACGGCAAGGGGCGAGTGCTGTTGCGTCCGTCCGGGACGGAACCGTTGCTCAGGGTGATGGTGGAGGGGGAGGATGGGGTACAGGTCAAGATGTGGGCGGAGAGGATTGCGGGGGTGGTGAAGGAAGTGGCTGGGTAACAATGCCCGGGGTTGCGCGACGGTGTTCACTTTAAGGTGATGGGAAATCCGTTCATGGTGCGGCACACCCGAAGGGGATACGCCGGTGGGTTCGGTGATCCTCCCGCGGGCTTGGCACGAACGGATTAAAGCAGAGAAAGATTAGCCGAAACGACCAGTAATATAGTCTTCCGTCTCTTTCCTCTTCGGATTGGTAAACACCGTACTGGTATCCCCAAACTCAATCAGATCGCCCAGATACATATAAGCCGTGAAGTCGGAGACGCGCGCCGCCTGCTGCATGTTGTGGGTGACGATGACGATGGTGAAGTCTTTTTTCAGCTCGTCGATCAGTTTCTCGATGTGCGCGGTAGAGATCGGGTCAAGTGCCGATGTGGGCTCGTCCAGCAGCAACACTTGCGGTTTGACTGCGATGGCGCGGGCGATACACAGGCGCTGTTGCTGGCCGCCGGAGAGGCCGGTGCCGCTCTGGTTCAGCTTATCCTTGACTTCATTCCACAGTGCGGCTTTCTTCA
>JAJXTT010000053.1 GCA_021783525.1 Pseudomonadota bacterium | reverse complement strand
TCGCCAACTCCTACATCGACGTGATGCAGGCGCTAAGCCTCGCCGGCGGTATGACGCCGTTCGCCTCGGACAACAGCATCAAGATCCTGCGCCGCGTTAATGGGAGAGAGACCGCCATCCGGTTCAAGTACGGCCAGGTCGAGGACGGCGAACATCTCGCGCAAAACATCGTCCTGCAGGCCGGCGACGTCGTGGTCGTGCCTTAAACCCGCCACGCTGCCTCTTCCAGGCATCCGGAATCTCTGGTACCGGTGCACCACATTCGGCAGAATCGGGAATTGCGACCACGACGCCCCCATGCCGACCGGCCAACCACGCCCCAAACTCTGGCGCTGACCCAGTGACTGCGATATTTCCGCTCCGTGCCCGACCCTGCATCGCACTGGCGCTTTGCTGCGCCGGTCTGCTTGTTCCCGGCCTGTCCGCCGCCACCGCGTGGACCGCCAAACCCTCGGTGTCGCTGCGGCTGCAACACGATACCAATCTGCTTCTGACGCCTGGACCCCACGAGGGTGTCACCGGGCTTACGGTCGCGCCCCATCTCGATTTAGGCGCACAGCAGGCGAACTGGGACGTCACGGGCAGCGCCGAGCTGCGCAACCACCGCTACTGGGGGCAAAGCGGCCTCAATGGTACCGATCAGATCTATAATCTGTCCTCGCTTTACCGGACGCAGCGCAGCACCTGGCAACTGGGCGGTGGGTACGCCAAAGAATCAGTTACAGCAAGCTCTACGTTCAGCCCCGATGTAGGACTGGTATCAACCCAGACACAAAGAATCACGCGCACGGTCAACCCTTCATGGACCTGGCAGATGACCGAACGCATGCAACTGAAACTTGGTTACCAGTCCAGCCTGGTTTCCTATGAAAGAACGCTTACTGCGAATCTGATCAACTACGACTCGCGCGACGGAAACGCCACCTTCCTCTACCAGTGGTCTCCGCAGGACCAGCTGACGGCGGCGATCGACCGCAGCTATTTCAAGGTGCCGCAGACCGGTCTGTCGCAATTGGGGCAGCCAGCGTACGCGTTAGCGATCAACGGCCTGCTTACGCTGCAACCCAACCCGAGAGAACTGAGCAACACCTCCACCACCAACAGCTTGATTCTGGGGTGGACCCATTCCTTTTCGCAGACTCTGAGCGCCAACGTCGCCATCGGCGCCAGACGCACTGATTCAGAATCTATTATCCAGACCTGCACCGGAAGCACCCAGCCCACGCCCTATTTCATCAATGGCCAGCTCGTTGGCATTGCGACCTGCACCCAGACGGCGAACACGGGGTTTTCTGAGACAAGCAGCGGTTATCTCTACAATGCGGGCGTCACCAAACAGTTCGAGCTGACCCAGGTCGTGCTGTCCGTCGGTCGGCAGGTTAGCCCCAGCGGGATCGGCGCCCAGGTGTTGACGGATTCCGCGACCCTTGGGATAACCCGCACACTTTCTGCCCGGCTCAACGCCAACCTGTCTGCGGCCGACTACCGTATCCGGGCCATTGGCGGCAACGCCCTGCCGTTGACTGACCGCGACTATGTTCAGGCATCGACCAGCCTGAGCTGGCGATGGACCCGGCAATTCACCATCCAGGGCGGCTATCAATACGTTGGCCTCAAATTCCCGGGGACCACCGATAAGGCTTATGATAATGCGGTCTATGTGGATTTAGTCTACGCATGGAACGGCCTTTCAGTTTCCAGGTAGGAATCAATTACTTATATAGAATTACACTACCATCAACCCGCTATTCGAGAAAAGAATGAAGGCCTGATAGAATGGAAATGTGGGGCAGAAACCTTGAGTCGCCTATCCTAAAGACTGGGGCAAAAAGAGGTCATTATTAAAAGCAAAATACCCCCGAACACGCGGCAGGACTTAAATAGGCTTGGCGCGGGAGGATAGCGAGGAGGCGATAGGTATCCTATTTTTAAACTCAAGATGTCACAAAAATTCGACGCGCGCCGTTGATACTGGTGTGCATACGATCCTTGGGTACAGGATCAGGGGTTGCGGGATAAACGGCAGAACGGGCGGAGCATTTGACGCGGTGGTCAGCAGCATGCTCCGGGACATACCCGACTGCCCGATAATGCAATGCCCCAATGCCTGTCGACCAGGAATTAATCCCCACGGCAGCGGATACGCGCAGAATTCGTACGCAGGCACTGCCTGGAGTTCTCCGTCTTGTGAACGGGGAAAGATGTGAAAAGCTATCCTGAACGCCCCATCCTCCCTTGGCCGGGGCGAACTTCAGCGGGACACCTTCTGCAATGATGAACGAGTCAACAGCATGAACGAAGAAACGATTGAGCCGACCAAAGACCTCGGGGATTACCTGGATGCCCTGCGCCGGCGACGCAAGGGAATCTTGCTGATCACTGCGGGGTTGCTGGTCATCAGTATCTTGGTGGCGTTCCTGATTCCGCCGGTCTACCGTTCCTCCGCCACGATCCTGATCGAGGAGCAGGCAATTCCCAAGAATCTGATCCGCTCCACCATCACCGCCTACGCTTGGCAGCGCATCCAGACCATCAGCCAGCGGGTAATGACGCGCTCAAATCTCCTCCACCTGATCAACCAGTTCGGCCTGTATCCAAACAAACGCCGCAGCGACACGACCGAAGAACTGATCAAGCGGATGCGCCACGATATCAAGCTCCGGCCCATTACCGTCAAGGTGATCGACCCGGTCACAGGCCAGCCACGGCCGGCTACGATCGCCTTCAAGCTGTCATACGATGGCGAGTCGCCCGTCGTTGCGCAGAAAGTCGACAACGAACTGACAACGCTCTACCTGAATGAGAACATCAAAACTCGCACTAAGCAGGCAACGGATACCTACAAGTTTCTCACCAACGAGGCGCAGAAGCTTCAGACGCACATCACCCATCTTGAAGCCAAGATCGCCACGTTCAAGGAAAAGCACCTCAACAGCCTGCCGGACCTGCAGCAGCTCAATCTGCAGCTTCTGGACAGGAACCAGAACGACCTGATCGAAGCCGACAATGAACTCCGCTCGCTGCAGGACCGCAAAACATTCCTGGAAGGCCAGCTCGCCCAGATTAATCCGAACGCACCGGTAATTGGTTCCGACGGACGTCCTATCCTGGATCCGCAGAGCCGGCTCGAAGCGCTCGAGACTGAATATGCCACCAAGCGCGCCGAATATTATCCAGACTACCCTGACGTCGTGCGGCTCAAAAGCGAAATCGCCGGGTTGAAGAAACAGATCGGTGGCGTCTCCGATATGCGGGCACAGGCCAAAGAAGCGGCGCGCTTGAAAGCGAAACTTGAGGCCGAACAGACGAAATTCTCCGCCAACTACCCGGACGTGGTGAAGCTCAAGACCGAGCTTGCGGCGCTTCAGGCGCGAATAAAAAAGGAAGCGTCCGAGCCGCAAGTACCGGCTGAGCAACCCCAAAACCCCGCGTACCTCACGCTCAACGCCGAACTACAAGGCATCAAGAGCAGGATCGCAGCCACACTGAGGCAACGTGCCCAGCTGCGGGCCAAGAACGCCGATTTCGAGAAATACCTCGCTGAAACCCCTTCTGTGCAGCGCAAATACCGCGACCTGCGGCGAGACTATGAGAATTCCCAGCGGCAGTACCTGAAGCTCAAGAGCAAGCAGATGGACGCCCGGATCGGCGAACAGATGGAAAAGGACCGCGAGGGCGAGCGCCTGTCGATGATCGATCCGCCTGATCTACCCCAGAAACCGGTCAAGCCTAACCGCCTTGCCATCATTGCTCTCGGTTTCGTGCTTTCTCTGGGCGGCGGCTTGGGTTATGCGGCATTCGCGGAAAACATGGACAAGTCTGTTCACGGCACTCGCGGCCTCACAGCGATTCTGGGCGAAGCGCCACTGTCCGTGATCCCTTATATCGAGAACAGCACCGACCTCGCACTTCGCCATAAGCACAGGAAACTGGCAATGACGTCGATGCTGGCCGGGCTGATCGTGGTCGTGCTGCTCGTGCAGTTCCTGTGGATTCCGTGGGACATATTGTGGTTCAAGGGGCTGCGTTTCATTTCAGGGTTCAACCATGGCTGAGGCGCTGACGGCTATGCAAAGACTGCGGGCCGCCACCGCCTGTGCCGACAACCATTCGCACAATCCAGACGGTGAAGTTGGTTGAAAGTGATGAACGAAGCGGACCGGGCCACTGCTGTAAACATGCACACTGCGTGGCATTTTCCAATAACTACGCAATCCGAGGTCGATTGAGTATGGAACGCATCAAACAGGCGCTGGAAAAGGCGCGCGAGGAACGGTTCAAGGCGGGCGGCGCGGCTGGCACATTCGGCGCTGCGGGCAGCACTACTCCGGCCGATCAGATCATGTACACCCATACCCGTACCGAGGAAGTGCCGTTGGCCTTTTTGCGCGAAATGCGCGTCATTACCGCGGTCGAACCCGGAGGATTCACTGACGCGTATGGGATTCTGCGCACCCACGTTCTCCAGCGCCTGTGCGAGAAACAGTGGAATGCCCTGGCAGTGACGAGCGCCGGCATCGGTGAGGGCAAAACTCTTACCACCATCAATCTGGCCATAAGTCTGGCCAGGGAAGTGGACTACACAGTGCTGCTGGTCGATGCCGACCTGCGCAACCCCAGCGTACACACCTATTTCGGCATCCATCCGGAGCGGGGTCTGAGCGACTATTTGCTGGACGATATTCCGCTCGCCGAACTGCTCATTCATCCGTCGGGCATCGGGCGTTTTGTCATCCTCCCTGGCGGCAGGCCGCTGGAAAATTCGTCGGAAATGCTCAATTCCCCGAAGATGGCGCGGCTGGTGGAAGAACTGAAAACCCGCTACAGTTCGCGCATTGTCCTGTTCGACCTGCCTCCGCTGTTGTCCACTGCAGACACCTTGGCGTTCTCACCGTACGTCGACGCGGCGCTGCTTGTTGTCGAAGAGGGCAAAACACCGGTGCACGAAATCGAACGCGCCACTGAACTGCTAGTGCAGAACACGAACCTCATCGGCACAGTGCTGAACAAGTCGCAGGGAATCAAGTCCGGCGACCGACAATATCCGCCGCGGTCTGACAGAGTGGTCGACCAGCTGCACGATAACCGACTTCTCGGCGCAGTCAAAGCCAGGCTACAGGCATGGAGCAGCCGCTTGCCTGGAAAGATGCGCAACTGACAGCAAGCGACTGGAAATCGCATGAACACGCTGAGTTCCTTACATCGCACCGGGCAGCGAACAATGACGCATGCCCCGCGCTCATTCTGAGCCGGCCAGCTGACTGATAGTGTCGGTGGGCAGCCACTGCAGGAAAATGCGGTAGATATCATGTTGGGCAATCTGACGCTTCGGCAATAAGCCGGTTCCGGATTGAGTCAGGCGCGCACGATCAAAAGCCGAGAGGTCGATACGCACCCAGATACCCCGGGACAGCGTTGGAACTCGTCGGACCGATCGCGATTCGAGGTAATATCGATGGCTTTGGCTTCGGAAAAAAGCTGAAAAGCACGGTTCGAGCCACCGATCCAGAGGCACATTTATAGATATGTACGAGAACTTTTACGGGTTTCGGGAGAAGCCGTTTTCCCTCCTGCCTGATCCGAGCTTTCTTTATCTGAGCCCCAAGCACCGCATGGCGCTGGTACTGCTTGAGTACAGCCTGATGAACCAGTCTGGCTTCAGCGTAATCACCGGCGAAATCGGCACCGGCAAAACCACTCTCATCCGCCAACTGCTGAACCAGATCGACCGCGATGTAACCGTAGGCCTGATTTCGAATACCCACCGCTCCTTCGGGGAACTGCTCCAATGGGTGCTTATGGCCTTTAATCTGGAGTACGCCGGCAAGGACAAGGTAGGCCTGTACCAGACTTTCATCGACTTTGTCATCAAGGAATACGCCCACAACCGCCGCACTGTACTCATCATCGATGAGGCGCAGAACATGGCTCCGGAAACCCTTGAGGAGCTGCGCATGCTGTCCAATGTGAACGCCGACAAGGATCAGGTGCTGCAGGTCTTCCTGGTCGGCCAGGCCGGCCTGCGCGATCTGTTGCGGCGGCCCGACCTCGAGCAGTTCGCCCAGCGAATTTCGGTGGATTACCACCTGGAACCGCTGAACGCCCAGGAGACCCGCGACTATATCCGTCACCGCCTCACGGTAGCGGGCGGCGACCCGGAACTGTTCGACGAGGCCACCAGCGATGCTGTGTTCCGCAACAGTGGCGGCGTTCCGCGGCTCATCAACCTGCTGTGTGATACTACGCTCGTATTCGGCTATGCCGAACAGGCCAAGCAGATTACGGCGGATCTTGTTGAAGATGTGGCACGCGAAAAACGCAAAGGCGGTCTCTTTCCCGGGGCCCAGCAGGCGGACACGCAGGGTTCCGGCGAGGCAGGCTTATCGCCCGCCCCAATCACCGACGCGCTGTCGCATCCGGATGCTGACGGCGGCACCAGCCCCGGGAACCAGAAGAACAGCGGGTCGCGGTAATCGCTCGCGGCGATACACCGGCAATTCCAGGTTTTTCCGGCGTATCGGGACGCATCGATCATTGGGTTGCTTCGATCTATTTCGCTGAAGTTGCTTCCTTTGGCTCCCAACACCCGCTAACCTGCGCCAGATGCTACCACAGCAGAAACAGCAGAAATGCTTTTACAAAGTGTGGACAGGAGCCGCAGGTTTTCGATCCTTTTTTTCTGTTGCCGACGTAAAAGCAGCGTGGGCATTGTGAGAGCAGATTGGAGAGGTCCATGATAGCCGTCCGGGAAGACCACTCCACGCAAAGCCTTTGGTCAAAAAATTAAGGGTGAGGATTTCGGAGTCTGCCAATGGAGGCAAACGTACTGGTGGTCGGCGGTGCCGGCTATATCGGTTCCCACATGGTCAAGGAGCTGATTGATGACAGTTGCGGCGTAGTCGTCCTGGACAATCTCTCGCGTGGACATCGTGAACTGCTGCCGGGCGGTGAGTTCATCGAAGGGAATCTGGGCAATGCCGCGTTGCTGGACGCGATCTTTTCGCAGCATCGTATCGACGCGGTGATGCACTTTGCCGCCTACTCCCTGGTCGGCGAATCGGTGGAGCAGCCCTTGCTCTATTACCGGAATAACCTCGCGTGCACAGTGGAACTTGTGGACTCAATGATCCGGCACAACGTCAGGCGATTTATCTTCTCCTCGACCGCCGCGGTGTACGGGGAACCCGACCGGACCCCGATCGGGGAGAATCATCCGTGTCGCCCCACCAACCCGTATGGCGAAACCAAGCTTGCCGTCGAACACCTGCTCAAAGACTGCGCCACGGCCCACGGTCTGCGCTACGTTTCCCTGCGCTATTTCAACGCCGCTGGCGCCGATGCCGCAGGTGCAATCGGCGAGCGCCACAAACCCGAATCCCATCTCATCCCCCTGGCGCTCCAGGTGGCAACCGGTGAACGTTCAGATATCAGGATCTTCGGCACCGACTACCCCACGCCTGACGGCACCTGTGTGCGGGACTACGTCCATGTGAGCGATCTCGCGCAGGCACATCTTCTCGCACTGCAGTTGCTGATGGCTGATGGCGACAGCGCCGTGTACAACCTCGGCAACAGCAGGGGATATTCAGTTCGCGAGGTGATCGACGTCGCGCGCCAGGTGACGGGACACTCGATTCCGGCAACTACCGCCGCGCGCCGCGCCGGGGACCCAGCCATGCTGATCGCCGACTCTTCCAGGATACGACGGGAACTGGGCTGGCGGCCACGCTACGAAAGTCTTGACGCCATAGTGGAAACCGCTTGGGCGTGGCACAAACATGAAGCCACGCGTTAACCTTTCCCAACCAAGGTTCATGCGATACAACGGCAGGGCATATCTTGGCGGGACGACAACATGCAAAGACGGGCCGGGCAATGCAACAACAGCGGAATTAACTTCGACAGAAACAGCTCTCGAAACCAGCATCATGCTTTTCCAGTTGTCCCAGCCGCTCTGGTATCGTGAATGTCTGTCCCCGAGGAACTACCACCCGTTGCGCACGGGAACTGGTGCGCAACGGGTGGTGTACGACGGCCTATTCGAAGTCTAGATAAACAGGGCGACGTCTGCCTTGGACGCAATCGGCAGGAACGACGCGGCACCGACGTAATCCTTCACTTCGGGGATAAAGTCGTCCTTGTTGAAGCCGAAGACATCCACGGTCATCTGACAGGCGATCATTTCGACACCGGCTTCGATGCACAGGTCGCGCAGTTCCTTGACCGTGGCCACACCCTTGTTCTTGAAGGTCTTCTTCATGAGACTGGTTGCTACCTTCTCGAAACCGGGAATGCCGGCCATGATCAGATTCGGCATCGGCCAGACAAAGCTCTGGAACCATTTTGGGCCGAACGGCATTTTCATCGGCATGGCCGGGTTGCCCAGAGGACTCACCTCGGCCCCGATCTCCTTCTTCAGGAGCAGCAGGCCATAAAACGTGAAGAACACTTTGACGTCCCAGCCCAGTGCCGCGCCGGTGGACGCCAGGATGAACGGGGGATAGGCCCAGTCCAGCGTCCCTTTGGTCGCGATCAGCGCCATGCTCGGCGTCTTGTTGGCATCGATTTCCGCCAGCTTCTTGGGCAGCATCTCTTCCAGACGCAGGTCGATAAACTTCTCAAGCTGCTTGGTGTCGAGCTGCGAGACCTTCTCTGCGGTAGTTGACATCT
>JAJXTT010000052.1 GCA_021783525.1 Pseudomonadota bacterium | reverse complement strand
TGCATCGGGAGGGTTTCCCACAGGGCTTCGGCACTGCCCAGGTTGCTCTGGATGATGAACACGCCGCCGACGCGCATGCCTTCCAGCGCGTTGGTATGGCCGAACACCTGCGGGTCCGGCGACATCACCACGTCGACGTTGGTGTATTCGCAGTTGATGCGGATGGGTTCGGGTGCTGCGGACAGATAATAAGTCGTCGGCTGGCCCTTTTTCTCGGAGCCGTATTTCGGATTGGCCTTGATGTCCCAGCCCAGCAGTTCGAACAGCGTCATCGCAAGATTCTTGCCGGTGGTCACCGCACCCCAGCCGCCGATCGAGTGCATGCGCACGGCAACGGCGTTCCTGGGCAGCAGGTTCGGGTTCTCGGAGCCGCGCAGTGCCAGCCCTTTGATGCCGGGATAGGCGGCCTGCAATTCCTGCTGGCGGATCTCCTGCTTCGGGTTGACCGACTCGTCGCGCACGAAATCCACGGACAGATAATAGAACTTGCGGTGCGCCGCGCCGGGCAGCATGTTCTCGACGGCAGCGATCAGGCCTTCAGGTTGCAGGTCGCGCGAACCCAGCCCGTAGCAGCCGGAATACAGCGACGGCATGTCCTTGGCACTGTCGTAGGTAGCGTACTCGGGATAGGTCTTGTCGCGTCCGTTCTCCAGGCATTTGGTCACGGTGGAGCGCACTTCGCGCATCAGCGGCAGGTCTTCCGACAGCGGCTGGTCGGTACGTTCCAGCACGGCCACGCCTTTCTTGCCTTTCAGCACCTTGCCCAGCAGGTCGCCGGGGAAGGGACGGTACATGGTCATGTTGACCACCCCGACCTTGATCTTGCGCGTCTCGCGCAGCCAGTCGGCGACCGCGGCTGCCTGCACGGTCATGCTGCCCTGGCCCAGGATGATGTAGTCGGCATCGTCGCAACGGTAGTTGTCGATACGGCTGTAGCGGCGCCCGGTCAGGGCATGGAATTCCTCCGCATTCTTGTCGAACAGGGCGGAGATATGATCGAAGAAATACGGGCGCTGCCCGGCCACTGCCTGCATATACGCGTCCTGGTTCTGCACAACGCCGGTCTGCATCGGGTTGTCCACATCCCAGCTGGACGGCACGCGCCGGCGCTTAGGACCGTACAGCATCTGCTGCGCTGGCGTGGGCGTGTCGATGATGTCATCGGCGTTGCCCAGGTATTCGGCGATCAGTTCCCTTTCCGGCACCAGCATCGGCTCGATCAGGTGCGTGGTGAGGAAGCCGTCCTGCGCGACGATGGCCGGCGTCAGCGCCAGCTCGGCGGTCTTGCGGCCTATCATGTTGAGGTCGGCCGCTTCCTGTGCGTTCTTCGCCATCACCTGGATGAAGCCGGTGTCGTCGGCACAATGGTAATCGTCATGCGCGCAATGCACGTTCAGCGAGGCTTTGGTGATCGCACGGCAACCGAGGTTCAGCACATACGGCAGGCGCTTGCCCACGGCCGCATACAGCGACTCGTGCATGAAGGCCAGGCCCTGCGACGAGGTGAAGTTGACCGCGCGCAGGCCGCTCATCGACAGGCCCGCCGTGACGCCCGCCGCGGCATGTTCGGATTCCGGCTCGACGAAGATCAGCGGGTGCCCTGCCGTGTTGAGATGGCCTTTGGCGACTTCTTCCGCCCAGTACTCGCCCATTTGCGTGGACGGCGTGATGGGGTAGGCGCCGGCGCCTTGCGAGGCTTCGCGCTCCACCATGATCACGGCGGTGTTGCCGTCGATGGCGTCGCGCACGCCGGGATACTTGTATTTGGTGTGACTGCCCTCGGAGCCGGTGGCAGTACCGATCAACTTCTGCTTGATTTTGTTCAACATGATTTCCCCTATGCCTCTACAGCGGCTGGTAATGGTTGGATACGAATGATTTTTTTGGCGGATTTGCCCTTGATGATCCTGTGACCCTCGAGCCAGACGATGGCTCCGGTGGGACAACGGTCGATCGCGCGAGGACTCGCGCTGCCGTTCGCGGCATAGTCGATCACGGCAAGGTTGTTCTCCAGATGGATCAGGCCGGGCGCGGCGTCGACCACACAGCGCCCGCAAGCCGTGCACGCCACTTCGCAGGATGCTTCGGCAGCATCGCCATCGGCTTCGTTGCGGCAAGCCATCCACAGTTTGTGAGTTACGCCGTGTATCGAGAACAGGTTCTTGGGGCAGATATCGACGCAGTCGCCGCACGCCGTACATTTAGCGAGGTCCACGACCGGCAGGCCCTGATCATCCATGTGGATGGCATCGAATTCGCATACGTCGGCACAATCGCCCAGACCCAGGCAACCCCAGGCACAACTCTTGCCGCCCCCGCCCGCCACTGCTGCGGCACGGCAGGAAGAAAGCCCCGCGTAATGGGCACGCATCCTGGCGACATGCTTGCCGCCGGCACAGGCCAGGCGCGCTACGCGCTTTTCGACGTTGCCCATGGCAACCCCCAGCATGGCGGCGATCTTCTTGTTTTGGTCCGGTGTATTGACGGAGCAGGAGGCCGGTTCGATCAGGCCCTCGACGACCCGCTCGGCGAAGTTACGGCATCCCGCCGTGCCGCAGGCGCCGCAATTGGAATGGGGGAGCATCTCTTCGACAAGACTGATGCGGGGATCTTCGTACACATAGAGCCGCTTGTCGGCAATGGCCAGAAAAAATGCCAGCAGGCCGCCCAAGACGGCCATGAACGCTCCCGTGACCAGCACGCTGTTTACGATTTCCATGTCTCTCCCCGCTTCAATAAATCTGCCGCGAGAGCTAGCACTCTGCTCTCTTCAGCTATACTTATCAACGCCCCACAAAGCGTATCTGGCAAACAAAAAAAATTTAAATCCCTACTTTTTTTATTGTTAAGGGAAGATTAATCCAAGCTACAATCATTCCGCGAATCAATTCTTTCAATCATAATTATAAAAATTTGAATTATTGCGTGATCAGCCAGGGGAGGCGGAGATGGACACCGATAAAAAGAGTTATTACAAGAATAATCGTCTTAAGCAGATGCGCGCATTTTGCGAGGTCGTTCGAACCGGAAGCGTCACTTTAGCCGCACAAAGACTATTCCTGAGCCAGCCTTCAGTGACCTTGCAGATCCAGGCAATGGAACGGGAAATGGGCGTGACAGTATTTGAGCGCCGGGGTCCAGTACTCAAGCTGACACCTGATGGAGAGGCGCTGCACGCACTGGCGAAACCGCTGGTGCTTGGCATAGACAGCCTGCAGGAAAACTTCGCCGCGCAGCACGGCAAGCTGGATTCGGGTGTGCTGAACATCGGCGCCGGCGAATCCACCATTCTCTATATCCTTCCGGAAGCGGTCAGCCGTTTCGTCACCGCGCACCCGCGCATCCAGCTCAAGATAGACAATGTGACCGGCCGCGACGGGCTGAAGATGCTGCGGGCTGACGAGATCGACTTTGCCGTCGGTTCCATGCTGGACGTGCCCGACGACATCACCTATCAACCCGTGGCGACCTTCGACCCCGCACTCATCGTCCCGCTGAACCATCCGCTGGCCAGCCATCCCTCGGTCACGCTGGAGGAGATCAGCCAGTACGGGCTGATCCTGCCGCCCCGCCACCTCTCGACCTGGCGCATGGTCAAATACGTGTTCCAGCAGCACAACCTGACCTTTACCGTGACACTCGAAGCCGGCGGCTGGGAAGTCATCAAGAAGTACGTGGAATTGGGCATGGGCATCTCCATCGTGACCGACATCTGCCTGACTGGCACCGAAAAACTCGTGAGTATCCCGCTCAACCAGTACTTCCCGCAGCGCGGCTACGGACTGGTGTTGCGCAAGGGCCGCTTCCTGTCGCCGCAGGCCAGACGCTTCGTCGAGATACTGCAGGAGGTTTACGGGCTGGACTCCACGCCGACACAACTCAGCGTTCGAGATTGAGTTCCTGCATCAATTGCACGGCCAGCTCTTCGATCGAACGTGAGGTGGTGTCGAACCATTTGATGCCTTCGCGCCGCATCATCTTTTCCGCCGCCGCCACTTCATAGCGGCAGTTCTCCAGCGAGGAATACTTGCTGTTCGGACGGCGTTCGTAGCGTATGCGCTGCAACTGATCGGGTGCGATGGTCAGGCCGTAAAGCTTGCCGCGGTAGGGCTGCAATCTCGACGGCAAAACATCGCGCTCGAAATCTTCGGGGATCAGCGGATAGTTGGCTGCCTTCAGCGAGAACTGCAAAGACAAATAGAGGCTGGTCGGCGTCTTGCCGACGCGCGACACGCCCACCAGTATGATGTCGGCGCTCTTCAGGTCGGAATCCGAAACGCCGTCATCATGCGCCAGTGCAAAATTCATGGCCGCGATGCGCGCGTTGTATTCCGGATTGGCCTGCCCGTGCGAACGCCCCATCGCCCGCGTGTACTTGCAGCCCAGTTCCTGTTCCAGCGGCGCGATGAAGGCGTCGAACAAGTCAATGAAGAAGGCCTCGGCCCGGTGCAGGATGGCGCCGAAGTCCGGATTCGTCTGCGTCAGGATCACGATGGGACGTACACCTTCGCGCCGGCTCAATTCATTGATGCGCGCCAGACAATCCCTGACCTTGTCTTCGCTGTCCACGAACGGGTACCGCACCGGGCGGAATTCGATCCCCTCGAACTGCGCAAGCAAGCCGTGCCCCAAAGTCTCTGCGGTGATACCGGTACCGTCCGACACATAAATGACGGTTCGCTTCTGGGTCGTCATGGTTCCACTATCCTGAATGATTTGACTTGGGGCCGCAGTATACGCCGGCGGCTTTCTCCCCCGCTCGCCGGGGGCGGCTCCTCAATGGTCTTTGGGCTTGAAATCGCCATCCAGGCTCGGATAGCGCACTTGATCGACCAGATTCTGCAGGTCCTTGCCCGGCGCGGCGGTCAGCAGGCTGCCTGCGATCACGCCGGCGAACCCGACCAGTATGCCGAATATCCCGGCCGAGATCGGATCGATATCCCACCATAGCGGCGCATTCACGCCGAAGAACGGATACGTGATGTACATGTAGAACATGCAGGTAAACAACCCGCCCAGCATGCCGAGGACCGCCCCGGTCCTGTTGGCGCGCTTCCAGAATATGCCCAGCGCAAGTGCCGGGAAGAACGCGGATGCCGCGAGCGAAAATGCCGCACCGACCAGGAACAGGATATGGCCGGGCTTGAGAGAAGTGATATAGGCCGCGAACACCGCCACGCCCAGCAGCAATGCCTTGGCAATGAACAGGCGGCGGCCGGTCGGGGCTTTCGGGTCTATCATCTTGTAGTACACGTCGTGCGACAGCGAGTTCGAAATGGTCAGCATCAGCCCATCGGCAGTCGAGAGCGCAGCCGCCAGCCCGCCCGCTGCGACCAGTGCCGTGATCACATAAGGCAGGCCCGCGATCTCCGGCGTCGCCAGCACGATCAGGTCGCCGCCGATGGTCACTTCGGCCAATTGCACGATGCCGTCATGGTTGATGTCGGTGACGCTCATCAGGCTCTTGTCGACCGAGGCCCAGGCAGAGACCCAGCTCGGCAATTCGGAGAAACTGGAGCCCACCAGCAAGGTATACACGTCGTACTTGGCCAGCACCGCCAATGCGGGGGCGGTGAGGTATAGCAAAGAAATAAAGAACAGGGACCAGAACACCGAGTGGCGCGCTTCCCTCACTGAGGTGGTGGTATAGAAACGCATCAGGATGTGCGGCAACGCCGCGGTTCCGACCATCAGGCACAGCACCAGCGCCATGAAGTTCTTGCGCTTGTTGTCGCGCGTCGCTTCATCCGGCCCCGCAAACGGTTCCGCATGCGCCATGACCGGGCCGGATTTTTCCCGGTCAGCCTCCGCCTCGCGCCGCCATTTTTTGCGAGCGGTGGCGGCGTCGGGGGGGAAATCGGCGACTGCGCGGTTAGCGGCGGCAAGCACCTTGGGGTCCGTATCCTGCCTGGCCTGCAGATCGGCGACGGCTTTGACCAGCCTGGCTTTCTCAGTGGCCAGGTAGCTCTCGCCTTCTGCATCCAATGCCTTCAAGTGATCCCGGACTGTCTTCTCGCGCTGCCTGAAGATGGAGCGCACCTCCGCCTCGCGCGCGCCTTCCGGCGTGGACGGGTCATTCAGCACCTGCTCGCGCGCCGTCACTTTTTCCAGCACATAGCCGTACGCGATTTGCGGGATCGGATTGCCGGTGTGCTTCACCGACAACCAGATCACCGGGATCATGTAAGCCAGGATCAGAATGACGTACTGCGCCACCTGCGTCCAGGTCACGGCCCGCATCCCGCCCAGGAAGGAACACACCAGAATGCTCCCCAGGCCGACAAACACGCCTGTCCCGAAATCCAGACCGGTGAAGCGGCTGGTGATCAGACCCACACCGTAGATCTGCGCGATCACGTAGGTGAACGAACACAGGATGGCTGCGAACACGCCGATGGTCCGCGGAATGTTGCCGCCGTAGCGCGCACCGAGAAAATCCGGGATGGTGTACTGGCCGAACTTGCGCAAGTACGGAGCCAGCAGCAAGGCCACCAGGACGAAACCGCCAGTCCATCCCAGAACGAAGGCCAGACCGTCGTAGCCGGAGAGGTACAACGTGCCTGCCAGGCCGATGAAGCTCGCAGCGGACATCCAGTCGGCGCCCACCGCCATGCCATTGAAAAAGGCCGGGACGCGCCGGCCGGCCACGTAATATTCCGCGACATCCGAGGTTCTCGACAGAATGCCGATACCCGCATACAGCAACACCGTCACTCCCAGGAAGATGTACCCCAGCATCTTGTTGGGCACCCCCATCTGTTCCAGGATCGACAGCAAAACCACGAACCCGATGAATCCGCCCGTGTAAAGCGCGTAGTAACGTTTGAGTTGCGAAACGAATCGCGATTGGCCCGGCGCCGCCATCACTGATCCCTTTCGTGCACTTCATATTCGCGATCCAGCTTGTCCATGCGGTACGCATAATAGCCGACCAGTGCCACATAGATCAGCAGCGCGCCTTGCGCACTCATGTAGAAAGAAAGCGGGAAACCCAGAAAAGTGACGGACTGCAGGTCCCGCGCGAACCAGCCGACAACAAAAGTGACCACAAACCAGATGGCCAGCAACACGCCGGTCAAGTGGAGGTTCTGCCGCCAGTACTGCTTGTGCCTGTCCTTCAGCTGCATGTTTTTCCCGGTTAGAAACAATGAACTCATGGTCCTGCCGGCCTGCGGCTTGGACAATTAACCTCTTCCACTTAGAATAGCTGCATGCAGGACGGATGTGGAGACAATATTCATCCGGCCCGTGGCTGGAACTTAACCTTCAATTCTTACACGGCACTTACATTCCCATGCGAATCCTGATCGCCGAAGACGATGATGTACTGGCAGACGGTTTATGCAATTCCATGCGCCATTCCGGTTACGCAGTCGATTGCGTGAAGGATGGACTGGCGGCCACCCTCATCCTCAGCGGCGAACAGCCTTTCGATCTCGTGATACTCGATCTGGGCCTGCCCAAGGTGGACGGCTTCAACGTATTGCGGTCGCTGCGCGAAAAGAACAAGCAGGTCCCCGTGATCATCCTCACCGCACGCGATGCCGAAGGCGACCGGGTCAAGGGACTCGACCTCGGCGCCGACGACTACATGATCAAGCCGTTCAGCCTGCCCGAACTCGAAGCCCGGGTCCGGGCGCTGATACGGCGCGGGCAATGCGGAGTGAACCCGGTTTACAGCTGCGGCATGCTGACTTTCGACAGCGTCGGCCGGCGCGCGACGATCAATGGCTCCACGCTGGAACTCACCACCCGCGAATTGAGCGTCCTTGAGGCGCTGATGTTGCGCACCGGCTGGGTCGTCAGCAAGGAGCAGTTGCTGGAACGGCTCTACAGTTACGCGGAGGAAGCCAGCAATAACGCCATCGAGGTCTACATACACCGGCTTCGCAAGAAGATCGAGCCTGCGGGAGTGACCATCCGCACCATCCGCGGCCTGGGGTACGTCATCGACAACCTGCCCGCCTGAGTTTCATGGGTAACGGCATACGCTCCCTGCGCAGCTACCTCATGCAGAGGTTGCTGATCTCGCTCTATCTGCTGTGGATCGTCAGCACCGTCGTCGGCTATTTCGCCACCATCAATTACGCCAACCAGCCCTACGACCTGGTCTTGCTGCAGCGCGCGAACGCGGTGGCCGAACAGCTCAAGCTGGGCAGCGGCCACGAGCAGCTGGACGTGGTGCCCATCCTCCCCGACGGCTCCGAACTGGGCATGCCCGACCGGGTGCTGTACACCGTGACCGACAGTGAGGGCCGAAAGCTCGCGGGCAACGGCAACACGTTGCGTCCGCTCTCATACCGGCGTGACAGGCCTGGGCCGCTTTTCAGCAACGGCGAACGCGAGGGACAAAAGACGCGCATGGTCAGCCTGACCTTCAATTCCAACGGCAGGATACTGCAACTGCATGTCTCCGAAACCACGCAGCAGCGCCAGGCGCTCATCCGCGGCATTCTGGCGAACATCGTCATCCCGCAGTTATTGCTGACCCTGATCGCGCTTGCCGTCGTCTGGTACGGCTTGAAACAAGGTTTGCGTCCGCTCGATCGCCTGCGCAACGAAGTGCTGAACCGGCGGCGCGGCGACCTGAGCCAGCTCGACGGCAGCAAAGCACCGGCTGAAGTGCGGCCATTGATCGACGCCGTCAACAATCTGCTGGAGCGGCTGAAGCAGGTCATCGCGGCGCAACAGCGTTTCGTCGCCGATGCCGCTCACCAACTGCGCACGCCGTTCGCCGGGCTGAAGACGCAG
>JAJXTT010000051.1 GCA_021783525.1 Pseudomonadota bacterium | reverse complement strand
ACGTGCTTAACGCACCGCGCAAGGAAGAGCAGGTCTTGATCGATGAAGCGCTGCAACGCGCACTGGATGTCGCGGGGCCGGTCATCGAAGGAAAAATGGAAGCAGCGATGTTGAAGCTGCATAGCAACCAGGATTCAGGAACTGGAATTTAGGATTTAGCTAGAGAGGGATGCGAAGTTCTGGTTTGCCAAATCCCAATTCCAAAATCCCCAATCCTGTATTAAAGGAAAAAACATGAGTCTCAAATGCGGTATTGTCGGTCTCCCCAACGTGGGCAAATCCACGCTGTTCAACGCGCTCACGAAGGCGGGCATCGCGGCGGAAAATTATCCCTTCTGCACTATCGAGCCCAACGTCGGCATCGTCGAGGTGCCGGATCCGCGCATGGCCGAGCTGGCGAAGATCGTCAACCCGCAACGCATGCAGCCGGCCATCGTCGAGTTCGTCGACATCGCGGGCCTGGTCGCGGGCGCCTCCAAGGGTGAAGGCCTGGGTAACCAGTTCCTTGCCAACATTCGCGAGACCGATGCCATCGTCAACGTCGTGCGCTGTTTCGACGATCCCAACGTGGTGCACGTGGCGGGCAAGGTCGACCCGATCTCCGACATCGAAGTCATCCTCACCGAACTGGCGCTGGCCGACCTTGCCGTGGTGGAGCGCACCATCCAGCGCGACGGCAAGAAGGCCAAGTCCGGCGACAAGGATGCGCAGAAACTGGTGGCCGTGCTGGAGCGGCTGCTGCCCCACCTGAACGAAGGCAAGCCGGCCCGTACATTCGGTTTGAGCGACGAAGAAAAGCAACTCGTCAAACCGCTGTGCCTGCTTACCATCAAGCCGGCGATGTATGTCGGCAACGTGCTGGAAGACGGCTTCGAAAACAATCCGCATCTGGATCGCCTGCGCGAGCATGCGGCGAAAGAAGGCGCGCCGGTCGTGGCGCTGTGCGCGAAGATTGAAGCCGAACTGGCGGACCTGGAGGAGGCCGACAAAAAGGAGTTCCTCGCCGACCTCGGCCTGGAAGAACCCGGCCTTAACCGCCTGATCCGCACCGGTTACGAGCTGCTGGGCCTGCAAACCTATTTCACGGCCGGCGTGAAGGAAGTGCGCGCATGGACCATACACAAGGGCGACACCGCGCCGCAGGCGGCGGGCGTGATCCACACGGATTTCGAGAAGGGATTCATCCGTGCGCAGACCATCTCCTACGCCGACTTCATCGCCTGTGGCGGTGAAGCGGGCGCAAAGGAAAAGGGCAAGATGCGCGTGGAAGGAAAAGACTACGTCGTGCAGGACGGCGACGTGATGAATTTCCTGTTCAACGTCTGATCGGAACTGTAAAAACTACTCTTGCCGTGCGGTTGCCATGCCGATGATCGTATCGCCCAGTTCGCGTTTCAGGATGGCGTCGGCCTGGTCCATGGCGCGCTGAACCGCTTCGGCCGTATTCTGGGCGTTGCCCTTGATACTCCATTGCCTGGTTCCGCGTACCCGGTTGCTGGCGGCTTCCGTCAGGGTGATTTCCAGATTGCCGCGCTGCCAGTACCAGCCGTCTTTCAGTCCAAGATCGTTCAGGTTCATGCGGGCCTGCAGCACGAAGGCGGGGTGATCTCCGGTATCAGGCATGAAACCGGCTCTTGCCAGTGCTCCGCCCAGGATGTCCTCCAATCCTGCGGGTGAACCGGGCGCCACGCGCGGTGCGATGCTGACTCGTTTCAGCAGATCCCCCAGATCGGCCTTGAGCTTGTCGCTGTTCCATTGTGGCTCGACCCCGCGACCGGTGATATCCACAACCTGCAGATTCTTCTGCAGCCCGTCGCGTTCCAGCTGCGTTTCCAGCGCGTGGCTGGCGGCGGCGATTTTCAGGAACAGGTCGTCTTCCTTGCGCGATTGGTCGACATAGTTACGGGTGGCATCGTCGAGTTCGCCGATTTGCTGGCGCAGACTGGTTGCCGTTTGCAGGCGCGGAAGGACCGCCAGTACATGAACGTTGCCGTTGGCCGGGTTTTTCCATATATCCGCGATCTGGATGCCGCTGATGATCTGGTCGGTGCTCGTGCTGATATGGCGCGATGCTTGCTCCTCGAATTGCACCGCTCCCGAGGCGTCGGATTTGGAACGCTGCGTATCGTCAGTGTTTGCGACTACCGCAACCTGAAATACCTTGGCAACATCGGCACGGGCACGATCCTTTGCTTCTTCCTGCGTGTCGGCGCTTCCGCGACCGATCAGGTATTGATCGCTCTTGTACTTCGCGCTTTCACCGGATACCCAGTCGGGTACGGTCGGCTGGCTGGCGCAGCCCGAAAGCAGGGAGAGGACCGAAGCAAATACGGCAAAGGTAGAGAGTTTCATTTTCGTCTCCTGATTACGTGATGGTTATGGCATTGTATGCTGGCTCAGGTAAGTCTTGTGTTCCTTGCGGATGGTGACTTGCGGGAACACATTGGTTTCTATCACTTGACCGTTGTTTCCGAGCAGTTCCACGTTCACGTCGTAGGTCCCGGGCGGCAGGGGAAGCCGGGCCATCTGGACGTCGGCTGGCAATGTCAGCCAGCTGCGGGTGTCGGCGCGTTCGGTTGCAATCGTGGCGACCCGAACGAGCAATGAGCCGATCAGTTGCACCGCCGGGTCGTCCCTGTTTTGTCCAGCCCTGTCCACGGACTCCTGTATCGCTCCCTTGGCGACTGCGCGGGCGATGGCGCGGGCCGTGATGGCGGGCATGCGCGCGTTCAGGCTGGCGCGTGCAATGGCGTCGATGTTTTCCATCAACTGCGTGTCGGCCTGCCTGCCGGAGACACTGATACGGGCGCCAGCCACTCTGTTGGGGCGTGATTCGTAATAGGGCAGCGCGATGTCGACCATTACCGGTGGGGTGGGCTGCTCCATATACTCGGCCCGTCGGCGCGCACTCACGATAGTCGAAGGAGGAGGCGCAAAGGTGCGGATGACTCGTTCCCGTTTGATGGGCGCCAGGCCGCTGTTCAGCACAAAAACCAGTTCGCCCTCAGGGGCGCCGTCAGCGGTATTCCTTTGCGCGGGAGCGATGCCGAATTCCTTTTCGTAGCGGGAGAGCTCGTCAGTCAGGCCTTCGCGTTTTGCCAGCCGCACCAGATCGAATTTGAGCATGGGCGGCATGGGCACGGAAAAATTGACCTGGTACTTCTTGTAGGCTTCATACGCCTTGCGGTAGGAGATCATGGCATCGCTCCATTCGCCCAGTTCGTCGTAGATCAGGCCAGAGAGATATTCCGAAAGGGCATCCTCGGTGAACTTGCTGCCGGGAATCTTCTCCTCGATCTCGCGCAGCTTGATATCGATCTGCTGGGCCTCGACCCGGGCTTCATAGGGCTGACCCAGTTCCAGATAATTGAGCGCCATGTACAGATGCACCAGCACCTGCTCGTAATCGTCCCCGGCGTAGCTGACCGTTGCATCGTTGATCACGAAGGACAATGCGTTCTGGCTGACGCTGGCGGCATACAGGCTTTCCATCTCATGCTTGGCGGCTTCCAGGGATTCGTTGGACGCCACAAAATCGCGCTTCATGCGCAGCACCATGCCTTTGTTGAGCAGATACAGCACATGATCCTTCTTGTCCTTGGACTGCTTGTCGATCGTCTTCAGGGCGTCGTCGTACTGCTGCTTTTCCAGCTCGTGTTCGACCTTTGTGAACGAGTTGCTGTACGTCGCACATCCATTCAAGGCCAGGATGCAGGTCCATGCGGCCAGCCAGATACAAAGCCTGCCGCAGTGCGGCAGGCTTTCCATCCTGCCGCGCAGGCGCAGGGCGGGAGACGGGAACCGAAACATTTCCGGACTAGAAGGTCAGCGTGCTGCGCTCCACCAGTTTCTTGATCTTCTTCTGTCCCATCCATACCAGGCGGTTGTCTGCCAGGCTGATCAGGTTCAGATCGACCTGGTAGTAGCGAAGTTGAGTCTTGCCGGAGACATCGATAATGGTGTTGATGGTGCCTTTCAGCATGAAGTCGGCGCCTTTTTCCTGCCCCATCGCTTTGCGCGTGGCCTCGCTCGCATTCAGGTCCTGGTCTTTGCGTTCATCGCGGATTTCCTGTCGTTCGGTGGACGAAGCGACGAACTGCACCCTTCCCGAGTTGATCAGGTTGCGCTCCACTTCCGAGACGAATGTGTTGACGTTGATATGCTCGTTGCTGAGGTTGCGAACCTCACCCACGATCACCGCCGGTTGCCGCTTGTGTTCGCGGCTGAAGTCGTCGATCCAGACGCGGTTCAGCACATCTTTCATCATTTCTTCCGCCACCAGCTGGGAATCCGTGTCGTTCCATGCGCCGCTCAGGTCTATCGCTTTGTTTGCATCAACCCGTTGCACTTCGGTCGAGCAACCGCTTGCAAACAATGCCAGAAACAGCACGACAACAGCCGATTTTGTTGAAAACATGGACCTGCTCATTATTTTTTCTCCTTGGCGACGCGGTCAAAAATATTGTCCGCATGGGTTTCGATATAGCGTTTCAGATCGGAGTCCATTTCCTGCACCCCGCTCAGCGTGTCCTTGACATGCTTCATGTCCAGTTCGGCGATGGAATAGATGATATTGCTCTTCGGGTCGCGCCAGGAACCGATGATCTTGGCGCCGGTCAGGTTGACCTTGCTCAGGTTCTTGATCTGGCGCGATACCGACTCATCCGCCACATTGGCGCCGCCCGACTTGGCGGAATCCATATAGTCGCTGGAAACCACATTCATGTAGGACGACAAAACGCGCGCAACTTCAGCGCGAGCCCGGTCATCGGCCACGGATTTTTGCAGTGACATATCCCCCATCGGAGAAGCAGAACCCACTCCGTGGAACAGGCGCCCATCCTTGTCGTTGAGGATGTTGCTGCCCTCGTTGACCCAGTCCGGCGCACCTTTGAGGCCGAGGTCGCTTTCCACTTTCGTGGTACTTGAACAGGCCGCGATGAACAGAACCGTCGCTGCGATGGCGAGCCATTTTGCAAATGCAAATGATATTTTCATGACGTTCTCCTTGAATGAAAAAGGGGTTCAGGCTTAACGCAATGGAATCTTGCGGTACCGGAAACCACATCATCATAATGCGAGCCGGGAACAGCCGCAATTAAACTGCAGTATAAAATGCTACAATGCGCGCCGCGATATCGTTTCAGTCTAGTTGTCGCCGCCGATCCCGGTTCGCAGTTCCCACCTCATTCTGCCTCAGACTGGCGCTCCTTATGGGCGACAGGCCGTTTGTAACAAGAAAGTTATATATGTCATTTGCATCTCTCGGCTTGTCCGAAGAACTCGTTCGCGCCGTTACCGAGCGCGGCTATACCGAACCTACGCCCATTCAGGCGCAGGCTATTCCCGTTATTCTGAAAGGCGGCGACCTGATGGGCGGCGCACAGACAGGCACCGGCAAGACCGCCGGATTCACCTTGCCGCTGTTGCAACGCCTGATGGCTAATCAACCCAAAGGCAAACATCCCATTCGTGCGCTGGTGCTTACTCCGACACGCGAACTCGCCGCTCAGGTCGAAGAGAGCGTGCGCCTCTACGGCAAGCACCTGCCGTTAAAATCCATGATGATGTTTGGCGGCGTCAACATCAATCCGCAGATCAAGCAACTGCATGGCCGTGTCGACATCCTGGTGGCGACACCGGGACGTTTGCTCGACCACCTGCAACAAAAAACGGTGGATTTGTCGCACGTCGAGATACTGGTGCTGGACGAAGCCGACCGCATGCTCGACATGGGCTTCATCCGCGATATCAAGCGTGTTCTCGCCGTGCTGCCCAAGCAGCGCCAGAACCTGCTGTTCTCCGCCACGTTCTCCGACGAAATCAAGTTGCTGGCCGACGGTCTGTTGAACAACCCGGTGCTGATCGAAGTGGCGCGCCGCAATGCGACCGCCGAGCTGATTGAGCAGCGCGTCTACCCGGTGGATCGCGAGAAGAAGCGCGTGCTGCTCACGCACCTCATCAAGGAGCACAACTGGTTCCAGGTGCTGGTATTCACGCGCACCAAGCACGGAGCCAACAACCTTGCGGATCATCTGAACAAGGAAGGTATCCCGGCGCTGGCGATCCATGGCAACAAGAGCCAGGCGGCGCGCACGCGCGCATTGGCCGAGTTCAAGACCGCCAAGCTGCAGGTGCTGGTGGCGACCGACATCGCCGCGCGCGGCATCGATATCAGCGAGCTGCCGCATGTGGTGAACTACGAGCTGCCGAACGTGCCTGAAGATTATGTGCACCGTATCGGACGCACCGGCCGCGCCGGCAGCAACGGTGAAGCGAGTTCGCTCGTGTGTATCGACGAGAAGAAATTGCTGCACGACATCGAGCGCCTCATCAAGCGCGAGATTCCCGTGGTGCAAGTGCCCGGTTTCGAGCCGGACCCGCGCATCAAGGCCGAACCTATCCTGAACGGCCAGAACCGTGGAAACGGACAAAATCGGGGCCAGGGCGGACGCGGACAGGGACAGGGTCGCAGTCAATCCGCGCCGCGGGCGGGCGCTGGTCAGGCTCGTGCGGCCACTGGACAAGCCCGCACAGGCGGCGGACCGCGCAGCGGTGCATCAGGCAAACCGGCAGGGGGCGCAGGTCGCGGCGCTGCGGTGCCGGCTGCAGCACAGCACCGCTCCGGCGGGCGTGGCCGTTGATGAGCATCCCCGTCACTGACGATGAGGCCCTCACCGCCACCAAACTGTGGGTAGAGCGTGCGGTGATCGGTCTTAACTTGTGCCCGTTCGCCAAGGGCGTGCAGGTCAAGGATCAAATTCGCTACGTGGTGAGTGCAGCGCAGACGCCGGAGGAATTGCTGGCCGATGTCCTGCGCGAATTCGAAGTGTTGGCCGAGTCCAGCCCCGAGGCGATCGATACCATCCTGCTGATTCACCCGCATGTCTTGACCGACTTCCTCGACTACAACGATTTTTTGGCGGTGGTCGATGCGGCATTGGAAGATGTCGATCTGGCGGGCGAACTGCAAGTCGCGAGCATGCATCCGCAATATCAATTCCTGGATACCGAGCTGGACGACATCACCAACTACACCAACCGCTCGCCATACCCGACTTTGCACATATTGCGCGAAGACAGCATCGATCGGGCGGTGGCCGCATTTCCCGAAGCCGAACAAATCTTCGAGAAGAACATCGAGACCATGCGCAAGCTGGGGCATGAGGGCTGGAACGCATTGGGGCTGGCCGACATTCAGAAGCACAAGAGGTAGGCTTAGCAGGGCGCGTTTACGGACCATCGCCAATGGTGCACCAACGGTAGGCAATCCGCAGCCAACCAAAGGTTGGGCGGATTTGACACCGCAAACGTACCCTACTGGGCTATAGTTGCCCTATGGATACCACTCAGGATCATTCTTTCTCTTCGCTTACTCCGGACTGCGTATTGAACGCACTGGAGAGTGTGGGCCTGCATTGCGATGGCCGTCTGCTCGGACTCAACAGCTATGAAAATCGGGTGTACCAGGTCGGCATTGAGGACGGCGCACCGTTGGTGGCCAAATTCTATCGTCCTGCACGCTGGTCGGATGAAGCTATCCTCGAAGAGCATGCCTTCGTGCAGGAACTGGCAGAGCGCGAAATACCCGTTGTGCCTGCCCTGGTAATCGATGGCAAAACCCTGCATCCCTTCAACGGATTTCGTTTCGCGCTGTTCTCCAAGCATGGCGGCCGTGCTCCCGAGCTGGAGAACCGCGACACGCTGGAATGGCTGGGGCGTTTCCTCGGGCGTATCCATGCCGTCGGTGCTATCAAAAATTATCGGCATCGTCCTGCGCTCAATATGGAAACGTTCGGCATCGAACCGCGTGAGTACCTGCTGACGAACGGATTCATCCCGGCGGATATCGACGCGGCCTATCGCAGCGTGTCGCAACAGGCACTCGATGGCGTGCGTCATTGTTTCGACCGTGCCGGTGACGTGAGGAATCTGAGGTTGCATGGCGATTGCCATGCCGGCAACGTGCTGTGGACGGACGACGGCCCTCACTTTGTGGACTTCGACGACAGCCGCATGGGGCCGGCTGTGCAGGACTTGTGGATGCTGCTTTCCGGCGAGCGCGAAGACCGCGTGCGGCAAATGGGCGATGTGCTTGCAGGCTACGAGGATTTCTGCGAATTCGATGCGCGCGAACTGCACCTGATCGAAGCCCTGCGCACCCTGCGCCTCATCCATTATTCCGCATGGCTTGCCCGGCGCTGGGACGATGCCGCTTTCAAGCAGGCATTCCCCTGGTTCAACACGCAGATCTACTGGCAGAATCGCATCCTTGAATTGCGCGAACAGATCGCACTTATGGAAGAGCCTCCGCTGTGGCAGTCATAACTTCCCTCTCCCGCCGGGGGAGGGATTGAGGGTGGGGGAGAGACCACCGCTAAACGATGAAACCAAATTCAATTCTCTGTCTTTGCGGCAGTGGTCGGAAATACACCGATTGCTGCGCGCGTTATCTGGACAATAATGCAACTGCCCTCAGCGCCGAAGCGCTGATGCGCTCGCGCTATACCGCTTACACACTGTTGCGAGAAGATTACCTGCTGGCGACCTGGCATTCTTCCACTCGCCCGTCTGCGTTGGGCCTGGCAGGAGAAGCTCCCACCCAATGGATCGGCCTCCAAGTCAAACGCCATGAGCAAACGGATGCCGATCACGCCAGGGTCGAATTCGTGGCCCGCTACAAAATGAACGGGCGCGCTTACCGGCTGCATGAAGTCAGCCGTTTCGTGCGCGAAAATGGAAAGTGGTTCTACGTGGATGGGGAAATTGAATGAGGGGGCCGCAAACTCCGCAGCCCCCTCTTTGGATCACATCTTCCGTGATTACAG
>JAJXTT010000050.1:2026-8838 GCA_021783525.1 Pseudomonadota bacterium | reverse complement strand
GTCTGGAGACGCTTGAAGAGATCGCGCTGGAAGGCAAGGAAGATTTCCAGCATGCGGGCGGCGGCGAATACCACTACATCCCTTGCCTCAACGAACGCAACGACTGGATGCATGCGCTGACCGACTTGGTGATGGACAATCTGCAGGGGTGGCTGGAGGAACCGAAGGCTGAAGAACTGGCGCTAAGCCGCCGTCTGGCGCAGGCCGCCGGCGCCAAACTCTGACGCAGCCGCCCGGGTGTTGAACGCGGCCGCATCGTTCGCCGCTTCATGCCCGTACAGCCATCCGGATTTCTACAATTTGATGAAGTGTTCGCGGTAATGCTTCATCTCGGCGATGGACTCATAGATATCCGCCAGCGCCTCGTGCTTGCCGTGTTTTTTTATCCCGCTCGCCACTTCCGGCTTCCAGCGTTTCGCCAATTCTTTCAGCGTGCTCACGTCCAGGTTGCGGTAGTGGAAATAATCCTCCAGCTTCGGCATCCAGCGCGCAAGGAAGCGACGGTCCTGACAGATGGAGTTGCCGCACATCGGCGAGGTGCGCGTCGGCACATGCTCCTTGAGAAACTCGATCATTTGCGCTTCCACCATCGCATCGTCAAGCGCCGAGGCCCTGACCTTGTCGATGAGTCCGGATTTTCCGTGCGTGGACTTGTTCCAGTTGTCCATGCCGTCGAGCACGCTGTCGGGCTGGTGCACGACCAGCACGGGCGCTTCGGCAACGGTGTTCAGATCGCCATCGGTCACCACCAGCGCCACTTCGATGATGCGGTCCGTATCGGGCAATAGCCCCGTCATCTCCATGTCTATCCAGACGAGGTTGTTTTGATTTTGTGCCATAATCCACCACAGTTATTAAATCGAAGTCCGGCGCATTGTCGCACAGCCGCGCCACTCAATCCAACGACCATGACCGCAACCCGATTCACCACCCTGTTTCTGTTCGCGCTGGCCGCGAATGTCGTCATCAAATTCTGGCTGGCCTACCGCCAGCTCGGTCATGTCGCAGCGCATCGCGCCGAAGTGCCTGCCGCCTTCCACGACAAGATCGACCTCGCCGCGCACCAGAAGGCTGCCGACTACACGCGCGCCCTGCTCCATCTCGACATGCTGACCATCCTGTTCGAAACCTTGCTGTTGCTCGGATTCACGCTCGGTGGCGGCATTCAGTGGCTTTACACCTGGACGTCCGGCATTTTCAGCGGCCCCCTGATACAGGGTACCGCCCTGATCGTCGCCGTCTTGTTGCTGCAATCCGTCCTGGAGTCGCCGTTCGACCTGTATCGCACGTTCGGCATCGAGGCGCGCTTCGGCTTCAACAAAATGACGTTCAGGCTCTATCTGCTGGATACGCTTAAAAACGTCCTGCTCGGCGCCATGCTCGGCCTGCCGCTGCTGCTCGGCGTGCTGTGGTTGATGGAACGCATGGGAGAACTCTGGTGGCTCTACGTCTGGGGAGTTTGGGTGGCCTTCAATCTGCTGCTGCTGTTCATCTACCCGACCTATATCGCACCGCTTTTCAACGACTTCGAACCGCTGCAGGACGAAACGCAAAAAGCGCGCATCAAGGCGCTGCTCGACAGATGCGGCTTCGCCGCCAGCGGCCTGTTCGTGATGGACGGCAGCAAACGCAGCTCCCACGGCAATGCCTATTTCACCGGATTCGGCAAGACCAAGCGCATCGTGTTCTTCGACACGCTGTTGCAGCGCCTCACGCAGGACGAGGTCGATGCCGTGCTGGCGCACGAACTGGGGCATTTCAAGCATCGCCACGTGATCAAGCGCATCGCCCTGACCTTCGCCGTCAGCCTGGGATTCCTCTGGCTGCTGGCGCAGTTGCTGCACGCCCACTGGTTCTACCAAGGGCTCGGCATCGCAAACGAATCCACCGCGCTGGCATTGGTGCTGTTCTTCATGGCATTGCCGGTGTTCACCTTTCTGCTGCATCCCGTCGCGTCGGCCTATTCGCGCAAGCATGAGTTCGAGGCCGATGCCTATGCCGCGCAGCAAACCGACGCCAAAGAACTCGTCAACGCGCTGGTCAAGCTGTATCAGGACAACGCCAAGACGCTGACGCCCGATTCGCTGTACGCCATCTTTTACGAATCCCATCCACCCGCACCGATACGCATCGCGCATCTGCAACAAATTGGAGCCCGAAAATGAAGAAGTACGTATTCCTGCTGTTATTGGCCGCCGGCGCGGCGCATGCCGACCCGTTTGCCACGGGCAATCCTGCGAACGGAAAGAAGCTGTTCGCCAAGTACGAGTGCGACAGCTGCCACAAAGGCAAGGTGGGCGGGGATGGCAGCGCGATTTTCACGCGTCCAGACCGCATCGTGCGCACCGTCGACCAACTTATCCCGCGCATCAAATTCTGTTCCGGCTTCGTCGGCGCCAATCTTTCCGCCCAGGAAGAGCAGGACCTTGCGGCGCACCTGAACCAGAACTATTACCACTTCAAGTGAGGAGGCAGCCATGTCCACAGCCTGTGATCTGACGAACAAGCAATGCAAACCCTGCGAAGGCGGGGTACCGCCGCTGAGCCAGGATGAAGCAAAGAACCTGCTCAGGCAACTCGACGGCTGGAAGCTGCACGACAACCGCATCAGCAAGACCTTCGAGTTCAAAAACTATTATCAGGTGATCGCCTTCGTCAACGCGGTGGCCTGGATGACGCACCGCGAAGACCATCACCCCGACATGACGGTCGGCTACAACACGTGCGGCGTGGAATATTCCACGCACGCCATCGGCGGCCTGTCCGAGAACGACTTCATCTGCGCCGCGAAAGTGGAAGCGCTGTTCGCGATTTGAAACTGCAAGGGCTGGTCATCGCCGCCTATGGACGTCACTATCTGGCAGAACTGCCGGACGGTGAGATACTGGAATGCGTTCCGCGCGGCAAGAAGAGCGATGTTGCCTGCGGTGACACCGTGCAGATCGAGCGCACCAGCGCTCCTTCGACTGCGCTCAGGACAGGCTCGGCCGTCATTGAAAGAATCTTGCCGCGCTCCACTTTGCTGTATCGCTCCGATGCGTACAAGCAGAAGATCATCGCGGCCAACGTCTCCCAGATCATCGTCGTCGTCGCCACCGAACCCTCGTTCAACGACGAATTGCTGGCGCGCTGCCTGATCGCCGCGCATGACCAGAAGCTGCAGACACTCATCGTGCTGAACAAGTGCGATCTGCCGCAAATCGAGGCAGCGCGCGCCCAGCTCGCTCCCTACAGGAAGATCGGGTACCGGGTGCTGGAGCTTTCCGCGAAGCAGGATGTGACACCACTATTGCCCTGTTTGCAGGCGCACACCAGCGTACTGGTCGGCCAGTCCGGCATGGGGAAATCCACCCTCATCAACGCCCTCATCCCCGATGCGCTCGCCGCGACACGCGAGATCTCCACCGTGCTCGATTCCGGCAAGCACACCACAACCCATGCGCGGCTATATCATCTGAACGCCAATAGTCACTTGATCGATTGTCCCGGCGTGCAGCTGTTCGGCCTGCATCATCTGGATTTCGCCGCGATAGAAAGAAGTTTCCCCGAGTTTCTGCCCTACCTCGGCCAGTGCCGCTTTGCCAATTGCAGCCATTCACACGAGCCGGACTGCGCGATACGCAAGGCAACGGAAGAAGGGAAGATCGATCGGCGGAGACTGATGCTGTTTCAACAGATCACTGCGCACTAAATTTACAAAGCCTTTGGATGATTGCCGGGCATTTACCGGACGCCAGCGTCATCCGTCACCGAGATTTTTTGAGAATCTCCAAAGTCCCCATACATCTTCCTCGTGTTCGAAAAAAAAGGTCCTGACTACTGTCAGGACCCCAATAACATTACTTGATGGAGTAAAGATAACCGCTAACGGCTTATTCCTTGGAGTCTCCGGTAAAGAAGATCATGAAACACAGCACGATGAATGGAGACAGGACCAGCGGCAAGAAGATCATGGATGTTGACACGATTGCACCCCCCAATTGGTTAAAAGAAATTACGCATACCACGGCAGTATTTTCACTGCTCCGATTGAAAACCACGCGTCTTTGCGACTGTGGCCACGCAAATCGTGTGGCAAGGAAATAATCGCATTGGTTGACTGAATACGTCAAGAATAATTATCGAAAATAATCCATATAATCAACAATGAATAAGGGATTAATGTCAATTTTGAGTAAAATTCTCGGGTTTGATTGGTGCCGGCAGGGATTACCGATTGGAGGAATTCGATATGCCAACGTTGGCCGGGCTAGCGCTGGCGCTGCCCGATATCAACCCAGCAGATTTGCCACCGTCAGCAGCATGAGCAGGAACAGCCAGAACACCAATGCTCGCCACACCAGTCCGACCGCGCTTTGCATGAAGTCTGCGTCCGCCTCGTCCCCGATGCCGAGTTCAGGGCGAAACACGGGTTGCTGATCCTGCACGATGGTCTGCCCCAGTCTGACGCCGAGTGCGCCGGCACCGCTGGCAAGAATGACCCCGGCTTCCGGGTCCGTCCAGTTTTGCGCCTGATTGCGCCAGCAGTAGGCAGTATCCTCAAAATTGCCGACGATGGCGAAGGTACTGGCAGTGAGGCGTAGCGGCAGCCATTCCATGATGTGGTACGCCAGCCTTGCAAACACGCCAAAATTCCCGAAGTCCGCTTCATCCTGCTTACCCCAGCGGTTGTACAGGAACAATGCCAGACGATACAGGATCGCACCGATCGGCCCCAATCCCAGCATCATGAAGATGACGAACCAGAATACGACACCGAACACATTGCGGTGCGATGCCAGCAGGGCTTGCTCTATGGTCACACGGGCAACCTCTTCGTAACTCAACTCGTCGCAGGATTTTCCCAGCCAGTCGCCTAGCAGCGCGCGCGCCTTGTCCAGCTGCTTTTCCCGCAATGCCAGATGGATGTCGGTGAAATAGTGGCTGAATTGGCGGAAACCCATCGTGAGGTAGAGCACCAGTACGCTGAACGCCCAGGCGAAGACCGGATGTACCCGCAACAGGAGAAAATGGATCGAAGTGACCAGTACCAAAGGCAGGAGCACTGCGAGTATCCAGGCGATGCGCCCTTGCCTGGCCTCTCCCGCGTTGAAGTTCCGCTGGAAGAAATTGACGTAGGCGGCGAGCCAAGTATAGAGATATTTGCGGGATGAAAGCGGATGCAGTTGCTCCAGCATCAACGCGGCGATCAGGGACAGCAGGCTCATGGCTTCAACGGGATATCTGACTCGAATAGGGAGAAAGATACCACAAGCGCAGAACCTGCCGCACCCCGGACTAGGCGATCATGCCTGCCGCCACCGTATTATTGGTCGCCTCGTCGATGACGATGAAGCTTCCCGTTGCCCGGTCTGCCGCGTAGTTGTCGAACACCAAAGGCTGTTGGGTCTTGATTGCGACGCGCGCGATGTCGTTCATGTTCAGCCTTTCCGCGGCGTGCTGCTCCAGCGTGTTCACGTCCACGCGGAAGTCCAGGCGCGAGAACAGGCACTTCGCGGTACGCGTAGTATGTTTGACGAGATATTTTCGGTTCTTGTCCAGCGGCGCTTCCGACAGCCAGCACAGGGTCGCTTCGAATTCCTTTTCGACCCTGGGTGGATGGGCGCTGGTGCGCACGAACATGTCGCCGCGCGAGATGTCGATCTCGTCTGCCAGCGTAATGGTCACCGACTGCGGGGCAAAAGCGGTTTGCAGCTTGCCGTCGTAAGTCACGATCTCTTTGACACGGGTGGTGCGGCCCGAGGGCAGTATCGTCACCTCGTCGCCCACGGAAACTTCACCCGCTTCGATGCGGCCGGCAAATCCTCTGAAATCGTGATACTCACCGGTCTGCGGACGGCATACCCATTGCACCGGGAAGCGAAAATCGCTGGTGTTCACGTCGTGGTCGATTTCGATCGTCTCCAGCAGCTCCAGCAGCGCAGGACCGCCATACCAGCCGAGATTGGCACCGCGATCCACCACCATGTCGCCGTTCAGCGCGGACAGCGGGATGCAATGGACATCGTGCAAGCCCAGTTGCGCGGCAAACGCCTTGTACTCGGACACGATCTGGTCGAAGCGCGCCTGCGAGTAGTCCACCATGTCCATCTTGTTCACCGCCAGCACCACATGCGGTACGCCCAGCAAACTGGCCAGGTAAGAGTGGCGGCGTGTCTGCGTCAGCACGCCTTTGCGCGCGTCGATCAGGATGATGGCCAGGTTGGCGGTGGAGGCCGCGGTCACCATGTTGCGCGTGTACTGCTCGTGTCCCGGCGTATCGCCGATGATGAACTTGCGCCTCGGCGTCGCGAAATAGCGGTAGGCCACGTCGATGGTGATCCCCTGTTCGCGTTCGGCCTGCAGGCCGTCGGTCAGCAGCGACAGATCGACGGCTGCCATGCCGCGCTTCTCGCTGGTTCTGGAAATGGCCGAGAACTGGTCCTCGAAGATGGACTTCGAGTCGTGCAGCAGGCGGCCGATCAGCGTGCTCTTGCCGTCGTCCACGCTGCCGGCAGTGATGAAACGGAGTAATTGTGTGGCGTTGCTCATGATTGAATCCCTATATCCATTCCGCCTCGTCATTCCGGCGCGGGCCGGAATCACGGCTCAGAAATACCCTTCCTTCTTGCGCAGCTCCATCGACGCGTCCGAAGTCTGGTCGTCCATGCGGGTCGCGCCGCGCTCGGTGATTCGTGTAGTCGCAGTCTCCTCGATGATCTCGTCCACCGTGCGCGCGACCGATTCCACCGGCGCGGTACAGGTCATGTCGCCCACGGTGCGGAAACGCACCGAAAGCACTTCCACTTTCTCGCCCGGCTTCGGCTGAACCA
>JAJXTT010000050.1:0-1926 GCA_021783525.1 Pseudomonadota bacterium | reverse complement strand
GTCTCCTCGATGATCTCGTCCACCGTGCGCGCGACCGATTCCACCGGCGCGGTACAGGTCATGTCGCCCACGGTGCGGAAACGCACCGAAAGCACTTCCACTTTCTCGCCCGGCTTCGGCTGAACCAGGTGCGACACCGGGATCACGGAACCGCCGCGGCGGATCACTTCCCGCTCGTGGGCAAAGTAGATATTCGGGATATGCAGCTTTTCGCGACCGATATATTCCCAGATGTCCATCTCGGTCCAGTTGCTGATCGGGAACACGCGAATGTTTTCGCCCGCATGCACGCGCGTGTTGTAGGTGTCCCACAACTCCGGGCGCTGGTTCTTGGGATCCCACTGGCCGAACTCGTCGCGGAAAGAGAAGATGCGCTCCTTGGCGCGCGCCTTCTCCTCGTCGCGCCGGGCTCCCCCCATGCAAGCGTCGAAGCCGAACTCGGCGATGGTCTCCAGCAGCGTCACCGACTGGTACGGATTGCGCGGCTTGTCCGGGTCCTTGACGACGATGGAGCCGCGCCTGATCGAATCTTCCAGCGAACGCACGATGAGCCGCTCGCCCAGGTCGGCCGCGAGTTTGTCGCGGCACGCGATCACTTCGGGGAAGTTGTGCTCGGTGTCGATGTGCACCAGCGGAAAGGGGAACTTTGCCGGCCGGAACGCCTTTTCCGCCAGACGCAGCATCACGATGGAATCCTTGCCGCCGGAGAACAGCAGCGCCGGATTCCGGCATTCTGCCGCGACCTCGCGCATGATGTGGATGGATTCGCTCTCCAGCGCATCCAGATGGGTGAAGGTGTGTTTGTTCACGATGTTTTCAACCAGTTTCATGATCTTTCCCGTTCTGCCGAATTACGCAGATGCCTCCTGTTGCGCACCGGCTTGCGCGGCGATCTCGATGATGCGCTCACGGCTGGCCTGCAATGAGGTGCTGCTCGCTCCCTGCACGGCCTTGCGCGCATGCCCCACATGCAGGCCGCACTCCTTGTTCTCCGGGTCTTCCCACCACCAGCGCCCCGCGCGGATATCCTCGCCCGGCGTGACAGAGCGCGTGCAGGGCGCGCAACCCAGGCTCGGATAGAATTGGTCGTGCAGTTTGTTGTACGGAACATCGTACAGCCGGATGTAAGCCCATACGTCCTTGTGCGACCATTCCAGCAGCGGGTTGAATTTCTGCAAGCCGTTGTCCGCATCGAAAGAGGAGACCTCCAGCGTTCCGCGCGTCACCGCCTGATCGCGGCGCATGCCGGTGATCCACGCACCATTGCCTGCCAGCGCGCGGCGCAATGGCTCAACCTTGCGCACGAAGCAGCATCCCTTGCGATTCTCCACACTGTCATAGAAGCCGTTGATGCCGTGCCGTGAAACGTATTCTTCTACCAGTGCGTTATTCGGGAAATAGACCTGCAGCGGTAGCGTGTACTGTTGCCCGACTTCCTGTATCAGGTCATAGGTCTCTTTCGGCAGGCGACCGGTGTCCAGGCTGAACATCCGGATATCCCGCTGATGCCTGGCAATGAGATCGGTCAGCACCATATCTTCCGCCCCCAGGCTGTTTGCAAAAACCACCGGCGCAAATTCGCTCGCTGCCCGGCGCAGCACCGCGATCGCGTCGGCGATCTTCCTGTCCAGTTCCTTACTGTGATCGGTACTCATTTCGGCAATGCCTCCTTCAGGTCCAGTTGTCCATCCTTCTCGGTGGCGAATGCCGCCACCTTGACCGTCCATGCGTCCACTTTCGCACTGGCTGCCGCAAGCGCGTCGTTGTCGATCTCTTCGCCGCCAGCCAGTTCAAGGGCAGCATGCGCAAACTCGGCAGCGATCTCCTCCGGTGCCAGCAGGTTGAGCTGTGCCGCCAGCTGAGCCAGGTCGTCCTGGCGCGCACCGCCCAGCAACTGGGCCACACCGGAACCGAGCAGGCGCAGGA
>JAJXTT010000049.1 GCA_021783525.1 Pseudomonadota bacterium | reverse complement strand
TCGGCGCTTTCCAGCGAGTCGAATTCGGCGACGATCAGGCTGCCGGTGAAACCGGCAGCGCCCGGGTCGACGGCATCAACGGCCGGGAAAGGACCGGCCAGCAGGAGCCTGCCCGCATTCTGCAGAACCTGCAGGCGTTCCAGGTGCGCGGGGCGCGCGATCTTGCGTTTTTCCAGGCTGTCCGGGACATCCTGGCCAAATATGGCGTAAAGCATCTGTTTTTCCTCAGTTTTTGTTGGTATCTCATTCCGGCCGTGTCGGCCGCCGGCTCATTCGTTCTTGTGTTTGTCGGCCTCAACATATTTTGCCAGCATTGCCGCCTGCGCAAGGATGAACAGGAAGATCAGGCTGGTGACGCCGAACAGCTTGAAATCGACCCATATGTCGGTCGAGAAGTTGAATGCGACATATAGATTGATGGCGCCGAGTGCGGCAAAGAACAGGCCCCACGCCAGGTTGACGTTCATCCAGGTCGAATCGGGCAGCGGCAGCTTGTCCTGCAACAGGGAGCGCATCAGGTTCTTCTTGAACAGGGCGGGCGCCAGCAATAAGGCCAGGGAGAAAGACCAGTACAGGACCGTCGGTTTCCACTTGATGAAAGTCTCATTGTGCAACAGCAATGTCGCGCCACCGAACACCGTGATGATGGCAAAACTGGCCCATAACATCGTGTCGACTTTGCCATGCCGGTATTTCACCCAGGCGACCTGGGCAAAGGTGGCCGCGATGGATACCGCCGTGGCGGCGAATACGCCTGCAAATTTGAAGGTGACAAAAAAAACGATGACAGGAAACAGGTCAAAAAGTATTTTCATGGAGACTCAACTTGTTTAGGCCAGGTTACAGACTGGGATTGCAGCTATTATTATTTTCTATCCAGTGCAAGTGAAGCGGAGTTGATGCAAAAGCGCAGTCCGGTCGGGTCGGGGCCGTCTTCGAACACATGTCCCAGATGGGAGTCGCAGGCTGCGCAGCAGACTTCGATGCGGCCCATGCCCGTTGGATCCCCGTCTCGATATTCTACCGCGTATTCGTTGATCGGTTGCCAGAAGCTGGGCCAGCCTGTTCCCGATTCGTATTTGGTTTCCGAATCGAACAGTGGCGCGCCGCAGCAGATGCAGCGGTAGACGCCGATGTCGTGGCAGTCCCAGTATTCGCCGGTAAAGGCCGGCTCGGTTCCGCATTCGCGGCAGACCTCATACTGTTCGAGCGTCAATTCCTCGCGCCATTCGTCATCCGATTTTTCTATAGGGCTCATGCTTGTCCTGCCAGTGAAGTTTGCACGCTCGGGCGTGCGCCGAGGCGGCTGAACCATGCGGCCAGGTTCGGATGCGTGCTGCGCCAGTCGCGTTCCGGTTGACGCAGGTCGAGATAGGCCAGCGCGCTGACCAGCGCCAAGTCGGCCAGCGTGATGCTGTTGCCCTCGCACCATTCGCGGTGTCCCAGTTGGCCCGCGATATGGGCAAGCGCGCGGGTGACGGCCTGATTGTGCATGTCGATGTTGCTTTGCTCCTGCTTCTCGGTCGGGCGGATGCGCTCCATGCGCACGACGATGGCCGAATCCATGATGCCGTCCGCCAGGGCTTCCCCGCGCCTGACGCGCATCCTCGCCAGCGCGTCGTTGCGCGGGATCAGGATGGGCGTGTCGTTCAGCGTATCGAGATATTCGGCGATCACCGGGGAGTCGAATATGCAGGTGCCGTCATCGAGGATCAGCGCCGGGATGCGTCCCAGCGGGTTGACGCTGTAGACCTGGCTGGTCGGTTCGCTCGGCGGGTCGATCACATAGGTGTGCGGGATGTTCTTCTCCAGCAGCACCAGGCGCGCCTTGCGCACGTAGGGGCTGGTGTTGGAGCCGATCAGCTTCATAGCACTTCCGCGGCGTGGTCGGCGAGACGCGAACGTTCGCCGCGTTGCAGGGTGACGTGGCCGCTGTGCGCCCAGCCCTTGAAGCGGTCGACCACGTAGGTCAGGCCGGAGCTGCCTTCGGTCAGGTAGGGGGTGTCGATCTGCGCGATGTTGCCCATGCACACCACCTTGGTACCGGGACCGGCGCGCGTAATGAGCGTCTTCATCTGCTTGGGCGTCAGGTTCTGCGCCTCGTCGATGATCAGGTACTTGTTGAGGAAGGTGCGGCCGCGCATGAAGTTCAGCGACTTGATCTTGATGCGCGAGCGGATCAGGTCGCGCGTGGCAGCGCGGCCCCATTCGCCGCCTTCGTCGTCCGACTTGTTGAGCACGTCCAGGTTGTCGTCCAGCGCACCCATCCACGGAGACATCTTCTCTTCCTCGGTGCCCGGCAGGAAGCCGATGTCCTCGCCCACCGGCACGGTGACGCGGGTCATGATGATCTCGGAATAAAGCTTGTGCTCCAGCGTCTGCATCAGGCCCGCAGCCAGCGTGAGCAGGGTCTTGCCGGTGCCGGCCTGGCCCAGCAGCGTGACGAAATCGATCTCGGGGTTCATCAGCAGGTTGAGCACGAAATTCTGCTCGCGGTTGCGCGCAGTGATGCCCCAGATGGCATTTTTGCTGTGCGTATAGTCGGTGAGCGTGAGCAGGGTGGCGGAGGTGTCTTCCTGCGTGGCGACCACGGCATAGAAGGGATTTTCCGGATCGTCCTGGTATACGAACTCGTTCACCAGCAGGTCGCGGCAGATGGGGCCCTTGATGTTGTAGAAGGTGTGCCCGGCCTGGGTGCCGGATTTCATGTCCTTGCCGTTCTTGTCCCAGAAATCGGCAGGCAATTCGCGCACGCCGGTGTAGAGCAGGTCGGTGTCTTCCAGCACCTTGTCGTTGAAGTAGTCCTGCGCCGACAGCCCCAGCGCACGCGCCTTGATGCGCATGTTGATATCTTTGCTGACCAGCGCGATCTGGCGCTTGCTGTGCTGCCTGTGCAGGTGGCTGACCACGCCGAGGATGGCGTTGTCGGCCTTGCCGCTTGCCAGCGTTGACGGCAAGGGGTCGTTGATGAACTCGGTCTGCAGGAAAAGGCGTCCGGTCGCGTTCTTGTTGCCGAGCGCATCCAGCGGCACGCCTTCGTCGATGCTGTCTTCGCTTGCACTGACGAGGTTGTCCAGGAAGCGGCTGGCCTGGCGCGCGTTGCGCGCGACTTCCGACATTCCTTTCTTGTTGTTGTCCAGCTCTTCCAGCACGAACATCGGCAGGTAGACATCGTGTTCTTCGAAGCGGAACAGGCTGGTCGGATCGTGCATCAGCACGTTTGTATCCAGCACGAAGAGTTTGGTGCCTTTTTCCGTTGTTGCTTTACGTGCGTTCATGTTGTCCTTTTAGAGAGTTTGAACAAAAGTGAGTACCTCTTCCGCGTGGCCGTCCGCCTTGAGGCCGCGCCATTCCCTGACGATGCGGCCTTTCTTGTCCAGCACGAAGGTGCTGCGCTCGATGCCGCGCACCTGCTTGCCGTACATCATTTTCTGCTTCATCACCCCGAACAGGTTGCATACCGATTCATCCTCGTCGGAGAGCAACGCAAAAGGCAGCGTGAATTTCGCCTTGAAATTCTCGTGCGACTTGATGCTGTCGCGCGAGATCCCGACGATCTCGCAATCTGCCTTCATGAAGGCCGCGTACAGATCGCGGAATTGTTGCGCTTCGCTGGTGCAGCCGGGCGTGTTGTCCTTGGGGTAAAAATAGATCACCAGGGATTTGCTGCGGATGGGGTACAGCGTGAAATCGACACCGCCGGTGGCGGGCAGGGTGAAATCGTCTACAACTTGTTTTGGCATCAATGGCTCCTGTTCCTGACTGCCATTGTTGACAAATTCCTTCGGGAAGGCAAGCGCAAATTGCACGGGTCAGGCCGCGTACCAGTACACGGCGAAATAATGAAAGGTGGTGCCCGCCAGCACGAACCAGTGCCAGACGAAATGGCCGTAACGCAGGCGCGAGTCAAAGACAAAGAAAACGGTGCCCGCGGTGTAGGCCAGGCCGCCGGCAACAAGCCAGGCGAGTCCGGATACGGGCAGGCGGGTATACAGGGGGTCGGCCGCGATGACGATGAGCCATCCCATGAGCAGATAGAGCAAAGTGGAAATGACGGGGTGGGACATGCGGTTCAGGAATTTCAACATCACCCCTGCCAGCGCCAGACTCCAGATCAGTATCAGCAGCGTCCAGCCCCATGCGCCGTGCAGCACGCCGAGCGTGAAGGGCGTATAGGTGCCGGCGATGAGCAGGTAGACCGCAGAGTGATCGATGATACGGAATATGTGCTTGAGTCTGCCCGGGCGGAACGAGTGGTAGAGGGTGGAAGAAAGGTAGAGCACGATCATGGTGGCAGCGAAAACGACTGAACCGATCAGGTAGCCGGTATCTCCGAGTTCAAGCGCGTGCAGGATCAGGAATGGGGCGCCCACCAACGATGCGACGGCTCCCGCGCCGTGGCTGATGCTGTTGGCGATCTCCTCACCGAGAGTCTGTTCGCGCCCGCGCGCTTTTCGAGGTTTTCCGGCCGGGTTGGAATTCTGTTCTTGCATGTCGACGCGTACTGATTGGGCGTGATGATTCTGTGCCTCGTCATACCGTTTGGCAATCCGATTTTTGCCCGTACAATGACGGGCATGAATTTAGAGACCCGGATTCCATCCCAGGCGGATGACCCTGGCGCCGACGCGGATGAGGCTTTCATGCGTGCCGCGCTGGACCTGGCGCGGCAGGCCGCGAGCAATGGAGAAGTGCCGGTCGGCGCGGTTGTGGTGAAAGACGGCGAGATCATCGGGCGCGGCGGCAATGCCCCCATTTCCCGGCACGACCCTTCCGCCCACGCCGAAATTGCGGCGCTGCGTGATGCCGCGCAACATATCGGTAATTATCGTCTGGTAAATTGTGAACTATTCGTGACGCTGGAGCCCTGCGTGATGTGCGTCGGCGCGATGTTCCATGCCCGTATCTCCCGCGTGGTGTTCGGCGCGCGCGACCCGAAGACCGGCGCGGCCGGCAGCGTGTTCAATCTGTTCGGGGAATTCCCCCACCCCAACCCTCCTCCCGGGGAGGAGGGGGCGATGATCAGACTGAATCATCATGCGCGCATTCACGGCGGGGTGCTGGCGGAGGAATGCGGCAAGGTGCTGAGCGATTTTTTTTCGGCACGGCGCGCGCAGCAAAGTAAAGGTTCGCCGCCATCCCAACCTTCCCCCGAAAGGAGCGGGAGGTGAAGATCGGCATCCACATTCCGACCCAGACGCTGGAATTGTTCGACGAAAGCGGCAAATCGGTGCGCCGGTATCAGGTATCCACGGGTGCGAACGGGGTGGGTGAGGAGAATGGCAGTTTTTGCACGCCGCGCGGCAAGCACGTCATCCGCGCCAAGATCGGCAGAGGCGAACCGGAGAACGCGGTTTTCGTTCAGCGGCGCCCGACCGGCGAAGTGTATTCGCCGCAGCTTGGCGCGCAGTATCCGGGACGCGACTGGATATTGACGCGCATCCTGTGGCTGTCCGGATGCGAGAGCGGTTACAACCGCGGCGGGTCATGCGATACCATGCGGCGTTACGTCTATATTCACGGTACGCCGGACAGCACCCCGCTCGGCAAACCGGGTTCGCGCGGTTGCGTGCGCATGCGCAACGCCGAACTGGTGGACTTGTTCGAACTGGTGGAGGCCGGTACGGAGGTCGAGATCACGGCGTGACGGAATGCGAATAACAATAAAGTTTCTTCCGTCCGAAAGTGGCGGGCGGAGAAGCCAGGAGAAGGGTCATGACTACACGATTCACGGTCAGTCTGGTATGTTGGCACGACGGCGAACCGTTGCTGCGTGCGATACGAGAAACGGTATTCATTCGCGAGCAGAACGTTCCCGAAGAACTGGAGTGGGACGGCAAGGATGAAGATTGCCGTCATGCCCTGGCTTTGAGCCTGAACGGAGACGCGATCGGTTGCGGGCGCATCCAGGCGAATGGCCATATCGGGCGCATCGCGGTACTCCCGCAATGGCGCAAGCAGAAGGTGGGCACGGCCATCATGGAAGCATTGCTCGACGAGGCGCGTTCACGCGGCTACAAGCAGGTAGATGTGGACTCGCAGACCTACGCCATTCCGTTCTATCAGAAATTCGGTTTTGTCGAACACGGCAAGGAATTCATGGATGCCGGGATGCCTCACAAGAAGATGAAGCTGAAGTTACTTCCCCGCTAGATATTCTTCGTCGCTGAAATTCATCACGGCCTGCGGCTGGAACACCGTGAAGGCGGTGATCATCATGCCCGTGACGAAGCCCTCGGTGAGCATGAGGATGGGCGACGCGACGAGATAGTAGTGCTGAATCTCCCCCCAGGTGTAGCGGCTCAGCGCCAGCAACAGCAAAGTCGTCGCCGCCACGTTCAGCACAATGGTCAGCATGCTGCAGAAGAAGCCGTTCCAGAGCACGAACAGGAACAGATTCTTCGGCAGATGGTGTTTGCTGAAGCGCAGCAGCCAGTCACTGAACAGCACCGGGAGGGCGATCATCAGCAGGCCGTTGATGCCAAGCGTGACGACCCCCATGTCGGCGCGCAGCCAGGTGGCGAGCATCACCAGCGTGATGCTGACGGTGGCGATCTGCCAGCCGAACATCAGCATGAACAGCGTCGATCCCAGAATATGGAAGTTGAATCCCGGGCGGATGCCGGCGTTGAATTGCCAGAAAATGAACGCGCCGAATACCAGGCCGACCAGCGCATTCACCATGACGGCGTTATCCAGCAGGATGCGCCACGGAGCGTAGCGTACGGCGCGGTACAGAAACAGGGCGAAGATGGCATTGGCCACCCACAGCCAATCGCCAGCCAGCAGTTGGGCGGGCAGGTTCACGGCAGCGGGTAAGGCAGCGGCTGGAACTGCAGGCGCGCGCCCTGGAGGTTGCCGAGATGTACCGGGAAGGCGTCATGGCTGGCGATCTGGATCACGGCCAGCAGGTCGTAACCGCCGCCCGGCGCAGCCTGCGCGTTGACCACGGTGCCGCAGCTCTGGCCTTCCATCTCCATGCTGAATAGTTCATCGCCTGCTTTGGGCGCAGCGTCACCCCCGACATGCGCAAGATACATGCGGCGCTTGTTCTTGCCCAGATATTGCATGCGTGCCACGATCTCCTGCCCCGGATAGCAGCCTTTCTTGAAATTCACGGCGCCGATGAGGTCGAGGTTCGCCATTTGCGGCACGAACGCTTCCTGCGTCTGCGGCAGGATGACCGGTACGCCGGCGCGGATATTGAGCCAGTCCCAGCAGGGTGCCCCAACGGGTCTTGCACCTGTGCTGAGCTGTTGCCACAGGGCGGGTGCACGTTGCGGCGTCGCGTTGAGCTGGAAGCGATCCGCGCCGAGGCGAATCAGGCCGACATCCCCGTGATGCTCGACATCGAGCGGGTTCCGGGGCAAAGCCGGGAAGTGCTGCTGCAACAGCGTCGCGGCATTCGCGCCGGAGAGACCGAGGCACACGATGTCGTCGCTCGCGTTTTCGATCTTCACCTTCGCGCGCAGCACGAACATGGACAGCTTCTTCTGGATCGGCGCGAGCAGGCTCTGCGGCAGGTGCAGGAAGTATTCGGTCTCGTTGCGCCAGATCAGGAAAGTCGCCAGCGCACGCCCTTTGGCGGTGTTGAAGCTGCTGGGCAGCGCCTGTTGCGGGGTCAGCGCATTCACGTCGCTGCTGAACAGGTTATGCAGGAATCCTTTGGCATCTTCGCCCGAAGCCTTGATGATGCCGAACTGCGACAGGTCGCTCAATACGGTGCCGTCGCGCGCGGCGATGAGCTCGGCGGCCGCATCGCCGAAATGCTGCACCACGCCGTCCTGTATCTGCGCGCCTTGCGCGGCCAGGAAATTCTGCCAATCTGGGTTCATTTCTCTAAAATCCGTTTGCATACCAAGCTCAATCTTACCGCGAAGACAGACCTTTCGGCTAAACTCTTGCGCCATGAGATATGTGCTTCCCGCCCTGTTGTGCCTGTTGCTTGCCGCCTGCGATGGCGGACTGTGGAACGACCCCTATCCGGCGGAGGACGACGGCAAGTCCATTCTCTATACCGCATTCACCGAACGCCCCAAGCATCTCGATCCGGCGCAAGCCTACAGCGAGAACGAATACGAGTTCCTGGCGCTGGTCTATGCTCCGCCGCTGCAATACCATTACCTGAAACGCCCGTACCAGCTGGTACCGCTGGCCGCCAGCGAGATGCCGCGCGTCACCTACCTGGACAAGGATCGCCGCCGCTTGCCGGACAAGGCCGCAGCGGAGCGCATCGCCTACAGCGTGTACGAGATACGCATCAAGCCGAATATGCGCTACCAGCCCCATCCGGCTTTCGTGCCGGAAAATTATCTGCTCGCCGGCGACGAAATGGGACGCATCCATTCGTTGAACGATTTCTCCAGGACGGGCTCGCGTGTGGTGACGGCGGCGGACTACGCCTACCAGATCAAGCGCCTGGTTCATCCGCAGCTGCACACGCCCATCGCGGGGGTGATGAGCGAATACATCGTCGGCTTAAAGGAATATGCGGCGACGCTGCAAACGGCGGCCAGGCAGCATCCCGGAGATTTCCTTGACCTGAACCGGTACCGGCTGCCGGGCGTGGAAGTGGTGGACGACACCACTTACCGCGTTACGATCCGGGGCAAATATCCGCAATTTGCCTATTGGCTGGCGATGCCGTTCTTCTCGCCGATGCCGCAGGAGGTGGAGCGTTTCTACGCGCTGCCAGGCATGCGCGAGCGCAACCTCTCGCTGGACTGGTGGCCGGTGGGCAGCGGGCCGTATTATCTTTCGGAGAACGATCCCAACCGGCGCATGGTGCTCACGCGCAATCCCTATTACGACAGCGAAAACTATCCGGCTGAAGGCGAGGCCGGCGATGCCGCG
>JAJXTT010000048.1 GCA_021783525.1 Pseudomonadota bacterium | reverse complement strand
CAGCATGCCGCCCATGATGGCGGCGAAGCTGCCCCACACGAGGCTGCCCAGATGCGGGATGGCGTGCGCGAGGGGTTCCGTCACCAGCATCAGCACCGCCTCCTTGTTGTGCCAGATCACCCATGCCCCGACCCCGCCCACCACCAGCGATTTGACGATCGCCTTTGCCAGTTCCATGAGGCTGTTGACCGAAAACATGCGTCCGATGCCGTTAAGCGGATTGAGCTTGCCGAAATTGGGTTGCAGGGGCGTCATCGAGAACAGCCAGCCGTTCATCAGCATCGGCGAGAACACCGCCACCAGCAGCAACAATCCCAGCAACGGCAGGAAAGCGAGCAGCGTCGCCATGCTCAGGTCGTGCAAGTGCGGCAGCAATTGTTCTGTATGGAAGGCCAGGCCGGTATCCAGCGTCAGTCCGGCGCGGATCAGCGAGATGAGCTGTTGCGAAAGCGCGGAACCCATCAGCCAGATGCCGGCGCCGCCCGCCATCAGCACGGCGAAGGTGGAAAGTTCGCGCGAACGCGCGACCTGGCCTTCTTCGCGCGCCTGATCCAGGCGCCGCTGCGAGGGCGATTCGGTTTTTTCCAGGTCACTGTCTTCTTCGGCCATGGCAAGGTCCTTTGCACACGGCGATTATCGGCATCGGGAGGAATTCCAATCCGCGGAACAGCGGGGGAAATATGGGCTTATCTGGCCAGGGCCAGCCGCGCCAGCACGCGCTCCGCCATCCTGGGCAGGGGCACGATCTCGTCCACCGCGCCCAGCGCGATGGCCTCGCGCGGCATGCCGAAGACCACGCAACTGGCTTCGTCCTGCGCGAAGTTGTAAGCGCCCGCCCGCTTCATCTCGAGCATTGCCGCCGCGCCGTCCTTGCCCATGCCGGTCAGCATCACGCCGATGGCGTGTGCCCCCAGCACTCTGGCGGCGGAATGGAACAGCACCTCGACCGAAGGACGGTGGCGGTTCACCGGCGGATCCTGGTTCAGCGCGGTACGGAGTTTCCCCCCGACGCGTTCCAGCAACAGATGGGAATGGCCGGGGGCAAGGTAAACGTGTCCGGCCACGATGTCTTCATGCTGGCCTGCTTCGCTCACCCGCATCGCGCACAGGTTGTCCAGGCGTTCGGCGAACGATTTGGTGAACAGTTCCGGCATGTGCTGGGAGATCAGGATGGGGGGACAGCGCTCGGGCATGCCGGACAGGAATGTCTTGAGCGCTTCGGTGCCCCCGGTGGAAGAGCCCACCACGATGATCTTCTCGCCCGGCATCGCCGCTAGTCCTTTGCGGCCCGTTCGTACACGGTGTGGCCGCGCAACTTGAACCAGGCGCTCGCGTGATAGAAATTTTCCGAGTGTCCGGCGAACAGCAGGCCGTCGCCACGCAACAGCGGGGCGAATTTCCTGAGTACGGAGAGTTGCGTGTCCTTGTCGAAATAGATCATCACGTTGCGGCAGAAGATCGCATCCAGCGGCGCATGGACCGGCCACACCGCATCCAGGAGATTGATGCGGCGGAAGTCGATCTTCTTCTGCAACTCGGGTTTCACCTGCACGAAGCCGGCCTGCTCGCCGGTGCCGCGCACGAAAAAGCGGTCGACCTGTTGCGCCGGCAGCCTGGCTATGGCATCGGCCTTGTAGCGCCCTGCACGTGCGGTTTCCAGCACTTTGGTATCCAGGTCGGACGCGATGATATGGAACGGCCGCTCATACCCTCCCAATGCTTCCACCGCGGTCATCGCCATTGAATAGGCTTCTTCGCCGGTCGAACATGCGGAACACCACAGGGTCAGCGGCCGCCCCTTTTCCTGCTTGCGCAGGTGTTCGGCCAGCAGCGGAAAATGGTGAGGCTCGCGAAAGAACGAGGTGAGGTTGGTCGTGAGGGAGTTGGTGAAGGCTTCCCATTCGGCCGCATCCCCGCGTTGCAGATGATCCAGGTAATCGGCAAAGTTCTTGATGCCGGTGGCGCGCAGGCGCCGCGCCAGGCGGCTGTACACCAGTTCCTGCTTGTTTTCGCCCAGCGAGATGCCGGCGCGTTCATGGATCAGCTTGCGGATGCGCTGAAAATCCTGGTCGGTGAAATCGAATTCACGGGGATGTGCATTTTTCATGCAACGATTTTAACCGTTTGCCCGGCCCGCGCCTCAGGATCCGCGCACGTCGCTGAGCAACTCCTTGATGTCCAGGATCAGCACGATGTCGCCTTCGCTGGACATGGTGACGCCTGCCACGCCTTTGGGGCGGAAGGTATCAAGCGATTTGATGACCACGTCTTCATGGCCAACGAAACCGTCGGCGGTCAGGATGAAGCTGTTGTTGCCGAACTGCATCAGCACGCCGACTTCCGATCTGTCGCTGCTGCCCCAGCCTATCAGCTGAGACAGCGGCAACACCGGCAGCACTTCGCCGCGTACCACCATGGTCGCCTTGCCGGACACCCGTTGCAGTTCCCCCTGCGTGACCGGCAATATCTCGCGCACCATGGACAGCGGCACGGCGAACGACTGGTCGGCCAGCCGCAATACCAGCACCGGCAGGATCGCCAGCGTCAGCGGCAGCGAGATGGAAATGGTCGAGCCTTTGCCCGCCTCGGAACTGATGTTGACCGTGCCGTTGAGCTTCTGGATGTTCGTCTTCACGACATCCATGCCGACGCCGCGGCCCGACACGCTCGATATCTCCTCTTTCGTCGAGAAGCCGGGCAGGAAGATCAGTTCCAGGCAGCGGTTCTCGTCCAGCGTGTTCGCGATCTCGGCGGTGATCAGCCCTTTCTCGATCGCCTTGTTGCGTATGGCTTCCGGGCGCATGCCCTTGCCGTCGTCGGTGATGGTGATGAGGATATGGTCGCCTTCCTGGCGCGCGGAAAGCTCGACGAAGCTCTTTTCGGATTTTCCCGCGGCGATCCGTTCTTCTATCGTTTCCACGCCATGGTCCACGGCGTTGCGCACGAGGTGCACCAGCGGATCGTTCAAGTCTTCGATCATGGTCTTGTCCATCTCGGTCTCTTCGCCGGTCAGCACCAGTTCGACGTCCTTGCCCAAGGAGCGCGCCAGGTCGCGCGCCAGACGCGGATATTTCTTGAACAGCCGTCCGATGGGCTGCATGCGTGTCTTCATGACGGCGTTCTGCAGGCTGACCACCAGCATGTCGAGCTGGCTGACGGATTGGTCCAGTTCGCGCAAGGTATCCGGATCGTTGTGCCCCTGAAGGATGTCGGAACGGAGGTGGGTGAGACGATTCTTGGTCAGCCCGATCTCGCCGGACAGGTTGAGCACCTGGTCCAGCCGGTCGGTGTCAACCCGGATGGTCGTTTCCTTCGCTTCGGTGGCCGGCACGTCACCGGCGCGGCGACCGACGGTCGCCCCCGGCACATCGGTGGAACGGCGCCCGAACGCTTTTTTGGTGGATTCCTCTTCGTTGATCGCTTCGGTGATCTTTTTCTCGTCGCGTACCGCGCCCACTTCCTTGACGATGTCGGTACCGCCGGTGATCGCGTTATACAGCGCGTCCCAATCCACGCTGTCCGCTCCCGCCGGCGCAGGGGACGAAGTGGCGGCAGTTGCCGACGGAGCCGCGGCGGCGGGTTTGGCCGCGTTTCTGGAAATTGCCGCGATCGCCTTGCCGCTCAACACATCCTTCAGGGCCTGGATCACCTCGGCGGGCGCGGCGGCGGGTTGCTGGCTTTGCTGCAGTGCGCCGAACATCTTGCGCACTTCTGCGGTCGCCGCGAAGATCACGTCCATCAGCTCGGCGGTCAGCTTCAGTTCGTTGTTGCGCAATTTATCGAACAGGTTCTCGGTCAGGTGGCACAGCGTCACCAGCTCGGACGCGTTAAGGAAGCCCGCACCGCCCTTGATGGTGTGGAAGCCGCGAAAGACCTCATTCAAGAGCGAGGCGTCGCCCGGGTTCTTTTCCAGCTCCATCAGCTTGCTGTCCACATCGGACAGCATGTCCCCGGCCTCCATCAGGAAGTCCTGCAGCAATTCTTCCATTCCCACGAAATCGTTCATGCTCGTCTCCTCTTAGGATTCAGGAACTTGGATTTAGGATTTAGGCGCTTGGCAGCCCCGATCCAAAGTACCCAATCCTGAATCCCAGTTCCCAAATCCTGCTTCTCAGAATCCCAAACTTTCCAGCAGGTAGCCGTTCCGACACGGTGCGGCGTAGCCGTCTGGTGTGGGATGAATGGCCGATCTGCTGTCACCGAACGTCATTTTAGAAGCCCAGACTTTCCAGCAGATCGTCCACCTGATCCTGGCTGGTCACCACATCGGAACGTCCCTGCGCATTGATGACCGGACCATTCAACAGGCCGCTGTTGATCTCCGCTTTCACCGACGCCGGCGCGTTTTCCAGCAGCAGCGCCAGCAGTTGCTGCTCCATATTCTGCGTCAGCTCGATGATCTTCTTGATGACCTGGCCCGTCAGGTCCTGGAAATCCTGCGCCATCATGATCTCGGTCAGCCGGGCATTGGTTGCCTTGGCCTGCCTGGGCGTCTCGTGCAGGTAGGCATGGGTCTGGGTGACCAGGTCCTTGAACTGCGGCACGTCGAGCTTCTTCTCGAACAACAGGTCCCATTGTTTGGCAAGATACTGTGCGTCGCTGCCCATCTTCTCGACGACAGGCTGCGCCGCCTCGGTGGCATTCAGCACCCGCTCGGCCGCCTGCTGCGTCAGCGTGGCCACATAGTTCAGGCGGTCGCGCGCATCGGGGATGGTTGCCGCCGCTTTCTCGATCTCCTTGTTCAGGCCCAGCTCGCGCAGCGTGTCGTGCAGGGCGCGCGCCATGTGCCCGATCTGGTTGATGACCTTGGCGGGATCCCCGTCGCCCGCCGCCGCAGCAGTATTGCCCGCGGGCGCCGTTGCCGGTTTGCCTTCATTTGCATTCGCCGCAATGATGCTGTCGAATAGTGCTTCGAGATCGTCCGAATCTTGAGTTGCAGTATTGGTAGCCATGACCTGCCTCACTTGTTGAGTTGCGGAAATGCCGCAAAAATCTTCTTCAGCTTCTCGTCCAGTGTCACCGCGGTGAACGGTTTCACCACATAGCCGGAAGCCCCTGCCTGTGCTGCCATGATGATGTTTTCCTTCTTCGCTTCCGCCGTCACCATCAAGACCGGCAGATGTTTCAGGCTCTCGTCGGCACGGATCGCGCGCAACAGATCGATGCCGGTCATGTTCGGCATGTTCCAGTCCGACACCACGAAATCAAACGGCTCGCTGCGCAATTTGTTCAGTGCATCCACACCGTCCTCCGCTTCCTGCACGTTGGCGAACCCGAGCTCCTTGAGGAGATTCCGCACGATGCGCCGCATCGTCGAGAAATCGTCCACCACCAGAAACTTTGTATTTTCTATTCCCATCACCTTCTCCTAAATTCATCCATGTAGGGTGGGCACGTTTTTGTGCCCACGCGCGCATCTGCGAAGAATAGATGCCTTGTGTCAGCGTGGGCACAAAACGTGCCCACCCTACATTTTATTCACGTCAACAACGGCCGCAGCGTTGAAGACAGCACGATCGAATCGAATTTCGATACGTAATTATCCACCCCGACGCGCTTGCCCATGGCCCGGTTTGCATCCGACGACAGGGACGAATGCATCACCACGGGGATGTCGTCGAAACGGCTGTCGCCCTTTATATTCTGGGTCAGCACATAACCGTCCATCTCCGGCATTTCCGCATCGGTGAGAATGACCTGTATCTGGTCGTGCAGGTTGACACCCGCACTCTGCGCCGCATCCGCCATGGCTTTCAGCCTGTCCCAGGCCTCGCGTCCATTGTTGGCCTGCACATGTTTGACGCCCATCTTGTCCAGGACCTCGATGATTTTCCGGCGCGCCACCAGCGAATCGTCCGCAAAAAATACGCAGAGTTCATGTTCCGACTCTATCCTTTCGACGTTGCCGACCACCGCTTCGCCAAAGGCGTCGGCCAGTATCTGCTCGACGTCGAGTATGGACACCAGCGTACCGTCTTCCAGTTCCGTGATGGCGGTGATGAGCGCGCCCTTGTCCGAAAGCATGCCTTCCGTGGGGTGAACCTTGTCCCAATCGACCCGGATGATGCGGTCGACGCCTTCAACCAGGAATCCGAGTATATGGCGGTTGAATTCGGCGACCAGCATGGTCTCGTGCTTGATCGCGGGGTTCATGCCCATGAAATTGGCCAGGTTCAACACCGGCATGACATGGCCGCGCAGGCTGACGATGCCGTCCACCCCGCCCGGCATGTTCGGCGTGCGGGTGACCTTGCCGATCTGGCACACTTCCTTGACCTTGAATACGTTGATGCCGAACTTCTCGTTGCTGCCCAGGCTGAACAGCAGTATCTCCATCTTGTTGGTCCCCGCCAGGTTGGTGCGGGCATCGATATGCTCCAGCATCCCGTCGTGCCCAGAACTCAACATGTCTTCCGAGTAAGTCATCTTCAGCTCCTCACTAAGCCAATAGCCGGGTTAAGGTTTGCGCCAGTTTCTGCGGCTCGAACTTGGGCACATATTCATCCACGCCGACCGCCTTGCCGAGCTGCTGGTTGGACGAACTCGACAGGGACGAATGCATCAATACCGGGATCCCGGCGAAACGCTTGTCCGACTTGATCTTGCGCGTCAGCATGTAACCGTCCATCTCCGGCATCTCCACGTCGGTCAGGATGACCTGCACCAGGTCTTTCATGGAAGTATGGGAGGCTGCGGCGTAATCAGCCATCTTGGTCAGTTCCAGCCATGCCTGGCGCCCGTTGATGGCCGCGATGGACTTGACCCCCATCGCATCCAGCGTGCGCTGGATCTGGTGCCTTGCGACGGAAGAATCGTCGGCGTAGAACACCGTGCGGTCCTTGCCTATCGGCTTCACGCTCTTGAAGATCATCTCGTCTTCGTCGAAGTGCCCGGTCTCGGACAGCACTTTTTCCACGTCCATCATCATCACCAGCCGGCCGTCCTTCAACTCGGTGATTGCGGTCACCAGGCCGCCCATCTGCGCCACCAGCATCGCGGGCGGCACGCGCATCGCGGACCAGTCCAGGCGCAGGATGTTGTCCACCGCCTTGACAAGGAAGCCCTGGGTATGGCCGTTGTATTCGGTGACGATCATGATGTCGGCCTGGTCTTCGGTCTCGATGCCGGCATACTTCGCCAGATCGATCACCGGCACCAGGGCCCCGCGCAGGCTCACCATGCCCTCCACCGCCTCGGGCATGTCGGGCGCACGGGTGATCGGCGGGATGCGCATCACCTCGCGCACCTTGAACACGTTGATGCCGTAGGTCTCCTCGCGCCCGGTGCGCTTGTCCAACCCCAGCGTGAACATCAGGATCTCCAGCTTGTTGGTGCCCGCCAGCTTGGTTCGGGCGTCGATGTTCTTTAACAGATCAGACATGTATCTCTCCTCCGGTCGGCCGGGGCGGATGCCCCAGCTTCCCTGATTTCATTTGCCCACAGCACATTTCGTTAACGGATATCCCGCCTTGCTCAGTTCATCGGCAGATTTTGCCAATTCTTCAGCGGCAGATTTGGCCTCCTGAGCGGAATGGGTATTATTGTCCACCAACGCCGCGATACGTTCCAGGCTCTGCGCCACGCTTTCGCCCGCGGCCGACTGCTCCTTGGAAGCGGTTGCGATATGGTCGACACGCCCCGAGACATTCTCCGTGGCGCTCATAATCTGCTTCAAGCCCTCACCGTTCTGGCGGATCAGCATGATACCGTCTTCGACCTCGGTCACCGCGACTTGCATCGATTTCACGGCAGAATCGGAAACCGCGTTGATCTCGGCGATGGTCCGGGCGATATCCTTGGTGCTGGCTGCCGTACGTTCCGCCAGCTTGCGCACCTCGTCTGCCACCACCGCGAAACCGCGCCCCTGCTCGCCGGCGCGCGCGGCTTCGATGGCTGCGTTCAAGGCCAGCAGGTTGGTCTGGTCCGCGATCTCCTTGATGGCGTTGGCGATCGTGCCGATACGCTGGATGGACTCTCCCAGGTCCGAGATGGTCTTGCTCGATGATTGCACGGTACTGGCCACCTTGCCGGTCGCCACGATGCTGCGTTCCATATTGCGGCTGTTTTCGTCTACGACCTGCCGCATCGTCCTGACGTCGCCTAGCGATTCGGCGGCCATGTTTGCCACTTCGGCGACGGACTGGCTGAACTGCTCCATGGTCGCAGCGATCTGCTGGATATGGTCCTGCTCCGTCATCGCGTTGTTCGCAACCCCGGTCACCTTGGCATCCACGCCCCCGATGTGTTCCCGCATATTCTTCACCGAAGAGACGATCTCATCCATCATGGTGCGCAGGTAGGATTGCATGGTCTGGATCTCGCATAACAAGACGCCCATTTCGTCCCGGACGGAAATGTCGAGTTCGTTATCCAGGTTGCCTTCCATGATGTGCCTGAACTCGGCCCTGACCATGTCGGCCGGCCGGCGCACATAGCGCTTCACGCAGAAACCGATATAGAAGAACAGGAACACATGCAATGCGACCTGGCCCGCGATGGTCTGGAATTCCATGCGCCGGATGCGGTCGTAGTCCGGTTTCAGGTCGACCACCACATCCGATGCGCCGAGAACGGCGCCTTCCTGGGCCTGATGGCAACCGGTGCAATCGGTTCCGTGAAAATCCTTGCTGGCCATATAGGGGGTGATGACGCGCAGGAATTGGGCACCCTGGTCGTCCTGGCCGAATATCACCATCGGCTTCCGGCTATCGAGCGACTGGCGCTGTGCGTCGTCCTCGACACGCTCCTGCGGCAGCCCGGCCCCGTAAAGGTCGACCACCGGTTTGGAGCGCAGTATCTTCGCCGACTTGATGTTCACGCCGCTGCCGAACTTGCGGATCAGGAGTTCGCGGTTGCCGACATCCCCGATCTGCCCCGTCACCATCAGCATGTTGAATCCGTCGATGATCTCGTTGGCAATCTGCGCGCC
>JAJXTT010000047.1:3331-8964 GCA_021783525.1 Pseudomonadota bacterium | reverse complement strand
TGATCGCGGAAGCCTTCTTCATCACCGGCTCCCAGTTCGGGTCGGTCATGTCGGTGACCAGCACGTCGCCCGCCTGCACCTTGTCCATCTCGGCCGTGCTGGCGACGATGCGCACGCGGCCCGTGCCGATCTTCTGCCCGATTGCGCGGCCTTCGACCAGCACGTCGCCGCGCTGTTGCAGGCGGTACTTTTCGGTACCGCCGCTGCCCGCGTTCGACTTCACCGTCTCGGGGCGCGCCTGCAGGATGTACAGCTTGCCGTCGATACCGTCCTTGCCCCATTCGATATCCATCGGACGGCCATAATGCTTCTCAATGGAGACGGCGTAGCGCGCCAGCTGCAGCACGTCCGCATCGCTCAGGGAGAAGCGCTGCTGGTCCGCCACCGGCACCGGCTCGATACGGGTGGAGCGCCCGGCGGAACGCTGCTCGTCGAACACCATGCGTTGCTGTTTGGAACCCAGGCTGCGGCGGATGACTGCCGGGAAGCCAGCTGCCAGCTGCGGCTTGTGCACATAGAACTCGTCCGGATTGACCGCACCCTGCACCACCATCTCGCCCAGACCGAAGGAGGAAGTGACGAACACCGCATCGCGAAAGCCGGATTCAGTATCCAGCGTGAACAGCACGCCGGACGCCCCCAGATCCGAACGCACCATGCGCTGCACGCCCGCCGACAGCGCCACGTCGGCATGCGTGAAATCCTTGTGCACGCGATAGGAGATGGCGCGGTCGTTATACAGCGACGCGAACACTTCGCGTATCGCGTGCAGGATGTTGTCGATGCCCTGGATGTTGAGGAAAGTCTCCTGCTGGCCGGCGAACGACGCATCCGGCAAGTCTTCCGCCGTGGCCGAGGAGCGCACCGCGAAACTGCCTTCGCCTTCGGCGGAAAGTTTTGCGTAGTGCGTACGAATCTCGTCTTCCAGGCGCTTCGGCAACGGCGCCTCGACGATCCAGCTGCGTATCATGCGCCCGGCTTCCGCCAGCGCCGTGACATCTTCCACGTTCAGCGTAACCAGCGCCTGTTCGATACGTTTGTCCAGTCCGTCATTCGCCAGGAAATCGCGATACGCCTGCGCCGTGGTGGCAAACCCGCCGGGCACATTCACGCCCGACGAACTCAGGTTAGAAATCATTTCGCCGAGCGACGCGTTCTTTCCTCCCACCTCCGGGATATCTGCAAGGCCCAGAGACTGGAAGGGAATGACGTAGGGGTGCATGAACTACTCCTGTTGTTTTGACTTCGGTTGGTAGGCGCCGGATTTTGCGGCAGGGATTATATTATGAGACATACTCACATGTTAGTGATTCTTGTTGTTTTCGCACGTGTCGCCGGAACATTTGCCGCAGCACCCCTCGCCCATTCTGCGCGCCGCGCCGAATTCCGGATGGCGATGCGCGAACCAGTTGGCGGCGGACTGCACCAGCACGAACGCCAGCAGGACAAAGAGCAGCAAGCCGATGGTATAAAGATAGATCATTCCCCACCCCCGATACCGGAAAAGCCCATGAATGACAGGGACAATAGGCCGCCTATCACCACGCTGAGCGCTGCGCCCTGCACCAGCGTCGGCACATTGGAGAGTTGCATGCGTTCGCGCACCCCAGCCATCAGTATCAGCGCCAGCGTGAAACCCATGCCGCCGCCGATGCTATAGGCCAGCGACTGCGCGAAGTTGTAATGACGGGCGGTCTGGAACAGGGCGACGCCGAGCACCGCGCAGTTGGTAGTGATCAGCGGAAGATAGATGCCCAGTTGCCGGAACAGTTCGGGAAATGTCTTTTTCACGAACATCTCGACCAGCTGCACGGCACAGGCGATGACCGTGATGAAAGTGATCACGCTGAGGAACTCGAGATGGAAATGCACCAGTACCATGTTCAGGAAGTAGGCGGAGACCGAGGCCACCAGGATCACGAAAGCGGTCGCGATGCCCATCGGCACGGCAGTGCTGAGCTTTTGCGAGACGCCCAGGAACGGACACATGCCCAGGAACATCGCCAGCACGAAATTGCCGGGCAGGATGGTGGTCAGCAGGATATTGGCAACGGAATCGTTGTTCATGGCTGAGCTCCTTGCAGTTGTGCGTTGCGTTTCTTGTTGAAGTGGCGGAACGCGGCGATGGTGATGAGCCAGAAGCCCAGCACGAAGAACCCGCCCGGCGGCAACACCATCACCACCCAGGGCTGGAAGTGATCTCCGAACAAGGCCACACCGAACAGCTTGCCCGCACCGAGGATCTCGCGCACGCAACCGATCAGGAACAGGCCCAGCGTGAACCCGAGCCCCATGCCGATCGCATTGGTCGTGGCGGGCAGCGGCGGATTCTTCGCGGCGTGCGCTTCAGCCCGGCCAAGCAGGATGCAGTTGGCCACGATCAGCTTGATGTAGGCGCCGAGTGCCTCGTAAAGATCGAGACTGATCGCCTGGATCGCATAGTCGACCACGGTGACGAAGGTGGCGATGATGACGATATAACTGGCGATGCGCACCTGCTTGGGGATGGCATGGCGCAGCAGCGACACCAGCAGGCACGAGGTTCCCAGCACGAAGGTGGTGGCCAGCCCCATGGAGATGGCATTCACCGCCGACACCGTGACTGCAAGCGTCGGGCACATGCCCAGCACCATGACAAAGATCGGATTCTGTTTCCAGAGTCCGTCCAGGAATTCGTCGAAACTGGAAGGTGTACTCATGATGGGTTCCTTAATTTATCAAGATGCGGAACGAGCTTCGGCAACAGGTTCTGTGCGGATTCGTTGATGCCCCTGCCCACCGCCTTCGACGTCACGGTCGCGCCGGCGATGGCGTCGATCTGCCAGGGATTCGTCTTGGTGCCATGCTTGACCGTCTTCACCGCGTTTGCCAGGCCCTGCAGGTCGGCCGACAGATGCACATCCAGCGCCTCGAAGTTCTGCAGGAATGCCTTGTCTGTGAGTATCTTGTCTCCGATGCCGGGGGTTTCGCGCATGGAGATGACGCCGATGCCGGTGATGGCCTGCTTGGCTACGTCGTAGGCATAGAGTATGCGCACCTGGTCTGCGTAACCGGAGGATGACGCTTCGGCGGCGATGCCGGCCAGTTTGTCCGCGGCGTCGTACACCGCATAAAAGACCACTGATCCGGCGGGCGCCTTGTCTGTATCCTCGGCAACGGCGATCCCGCCGGTGGTCGCAAAATAAGGCACCACTTTCCGGGCGTTCGGCAGCACCTTGAACACCTGCCTTTCCAGCGCCAGTTTCTTGTTGGCATTCACTGCCGGCAGCGTGAATTGGTAGACGCCGACGATGATGATGCCGCAGATGACCGACACCATCCCCAGCGTGCGCACCATCGCGAAGCTCGGCGTATTGATCTCTTGGGTGTCGCTCATGATTTACCTCGTTTGCCGCCGAGTATGCGCGGCTGATTGAACTGGTCCAGCAAGGACGAAGTTGCATTGGCGATCAGGATGGCGTACATCACGCCCTCGGTCAGGCCGCCGAAATAGCGGATCACCACGGTCAGGACGCCGATCAGCGCGCCGTACAGCCAGATGCCGCGCGGCGTGACGGGCGAAGTCGCCATGTCGGTCGCCATGAACCACGCGCCCAGCATGAGCCCGCCGGACAGCAGCACGAAGGTCGGCGTGGGATAGCGTGCCGGTTGCGCGAAATGGAAGACCCAGGCCAGCAGCATCGCGCTGCCCAGGACCGCGACCGGGATGCGCCAGTCGAGGAACTTCCGGAACGCCAGATACAGGCCGCAGATCAGGATCAGGATCGCCGACGTCTCGCCCGCGCTGGCCGTGATGTTCCCGGTCAGGAAATCCATGGACGAGGCGGTGATGTTCTCGAATTTCCAGCGCGCCAGCGGCGTCGCGCCGGTAAAAGCGTCCATGCCCTGCTGCTTGACCCAGAGCGCGATTTCCGGCGGCACCATGAACGGCGCGGTCAGCGACGACGGAATGAATTCGCCGAAGCGGTGCGGCATATAGGCGGGCACCCAAGTGCTGATCGCGGTGGGGAATGCGGCCTGCACGAAGGCACGGCCGATCAGCGCCGGATTGAACGGGTTCTGCCCCAGGCCGCCGAACAGCGATTTGCCCAGCCAGACTGCCGCAAAGCCGGCCACCGCGCCCATCCATAACGGAAAGGAAGGTGGCAAGGTCAACGCCAGCAGCACGCCGGTGATGACCGCACTCCAGTCGGACAACGAATTCCCGTTGTCCCTGATCATGTTGTTGATACGCTCCGCCGCCAGGCAGGCCAGCGTAACGACCAGTATCAGCGCCGCGGCCGACAGTCCGTATTGCCAGATGGAAAACGCGCAGATCGGCAACAGCGAATACACCACGTTGCGCATGATCACGGGGACATCGCGCCCGCTGTGCTGATGGGGCGAGGTACGTAACTCTATGCTCATACGGTGGCCTTTTTACGGTTAAGCGCCTTGGCGATGCGGAACTGCTGCACCAATGGAATATGCGAGGGACAGACATAACTGCAGCAACCGCATTCGAAGCAGCGGTCCAGGTTGTAGCGCTCCGCCATCAGTTCATATTCGCGTTTGGCAGCCAGCAATCCCAGTTGCGACGGGTTGAGGAACTTCGGGCAGACCTTGAGGCATTCGCCGCATTTGATGCAGGAATAGGTGCGCTGTGTTTCTGCCGGCAGTTGCCCTTTTCCGAATGCGAGCACGCCGGAAGTCCCTTTGGTGACGGGCACATCGAGCGACGAGATGGTCATGCCCATCATCGGCCCGCCGAGGATGACCTCGCTTGCGCTGCTGCGCGCGCCGACCTGTTCCAGCAGGAAGCGCAGCGGCGTACCGATCGGCACGACATAATTGCCGGGGCGTTCCACCGCCGGACCGGCCACGGTGAGGACGCGCTCGACCAGCCCTTCCCCGGCCGGCAGCAAGCGCCCGAGATAGGCCAGTGTCATCACGTTGTTGACCAGCACACCGATGGAGGCGGGACGCTCCCCCGCCGGTATCTCGCGTCCGAGCAGCGCGTAGATGATGGTGTCTTCGGCTCCCTGCGGATACTTGGTCTCCAGCGCCTTCACCGTGATGCTGCCGTCGGCCGGCAGCGCAGCCTCGATCGCGGCGATGGCATCCGGCTTGTTGTCCTCGACGCCGATCACGGTGCGCGGCGCACCGCTGGCCTTCATGGCGATGCGGATGCCGCGCATCAGGTCCTGCGTACGCTCCACCATGATGCGGTGGTCGCAGGTCAGGAACGGTTCGCATTCCGCGCCGTTCACCACCATGGTGTCGATCACGGTATCCGGCGGCACGCTGAGTTTCACGTGCGCAGGGAACGTCGCGCCGCCCAGTCCGGAGATGCCCGTATGCTGGATCGCCTCCAGCAGGCCTTTCTGGTCCAGTGAATCGACATCGAGTGGCGCGCGCACCTGCACTTCCTGGCCGTCGGCCTCGTAGACACGGATGGTGATGGAGTCCACCATCTTGCCGTTGGCGGCGGGCATCAGGCCGATGGCTTCCACCACACCGGTGGCGGGTGCATGGACCGGCAGGGACACGAACCCGTCCGCGGTGGCGATGACCTGGCCGCGCAATACTTCCTGCCCGACCTGCACACAGCACACCGCTGCTTTGCCGATATGCTGCGACAGCGGCACGACCAG
>JAJXTT010000047.1:0-3231 GCA_021783525.1 Pseudomonadota bacterium | reverse complement strand
CTCAGTTGAACTTGGCGGCGCGTTGCCTGAGCTTGTCCAGGTTCGGCTCGTTCAGGTTCCACGGGGTGCCGGGATGGATGACGCCGGCGGTGCATTTTTCCGCCGCCTTGACAAGGTCCAGATAACTGCCCGCCTTCGGATCGAGGACAACGATCTTTTTCGCTTCATTGTAGCCAAACACTTTCGAATTGATGTTGATGCATTCGTCGCACGCGGTGCATTCCGGCGTATCGACCCAAGCCGGCTCGTAGCCCTCTGCTGCGCCGGATGCAGCGGATGTAGCGGCAGCCGCGACAGGCCTGGAAGCATCGCTGGAACTGATGCCCAGTCCGGCCGAAAGCTTCTGTATCAGTTCCTGGCGCACGCGGCTGGCAATCGCTTCTTCGTTGACCTGGGCGGCAACGCCGGCCTTGGTCACGTCCTTGAGCTGATGCCAGAACTGTTGCCGTTCTTCGCAGGCACGCACCATTTCCACCGACGTCAACACGCGCATCAGGCGGTTCTTCTTGTCCACCGACCAGATGAACGGGAACTTGCCCTCGCGCTCGTCTTCCGGAAGCTTGAGGAAATCGCCCAGCAACACCATGTTGTCGTTCCAGGTTTCCGGCGGCGCCTTCTTGAACTGTTTGGCGAAACGCCCTTCGCTGAGTGCGAAATCGGCGAACGTCATCGGTAGCGCCATCGTCTTCTTGTCGCCCTTCTCATCCACATAGTGAAGGTTGTAGGTCGGCCAGTCGGCATCCAGCGCCGGATTGCCTTCGAGCGTGGCGCATTCCGAGAAGGTCACGCCCAGGTCCGGGTTGTAGCGGAACAGCGGGAAGGCGCGCGACTCCACCGCCATCTTGCTCTGTGCCACCGCGCTGTTGTCGCCCACGCCGTGTTCCGGCGGGCATACCGCGTAGACGTTGAAGAGCGCCGGACGGCGGCTGTTCAGGCCGTCAATGAAGCTCTCCAGCAGGTGCGTGGTGTTGGCCAGCGAACCCTGCGCCACGAAGGAGGTTCGGTGGGCCATGCCGATGATGCTGATCTCCTTGCGCTTCTCGGTCTTGCCGTGCTTGCTCGCACCATAGGGCGACATGTCGGCCACCTGGCTGATGAAGCCGGAAGTGCAGGCCTGTCCGCCGGTGTTGGAATACACCTGCGTATCCACGATCAGAATCTTGATCGGCTTGCCCGCCATCAGGGCGCGCGACAGGTTCTGGAAGCCGATGTCGAACATCGCGCCGTCGCCGCCGAGTGCGACGACCGGCGGGCACAGATGCCATTCCTCGTCGCTGAGCTGCTCCCAGTTGAAGCGCGCGAAAAAGTCGTCCTTCTCGTCCGGGTCATAGCCGCCCGCGAGTTCCATCTCGACCTGGCGCACGATCTTGAAGCCTTCCACCATCTTCGCCATGTGGCCCTCGAACACGCCCATCGCGACCGACGGCGAATCCTGGAACAGGTGCGACGTCCACGGGAACGGATACGGATTGAACGGGAAAGTGGACGCCCACACCGAAGTGCAACCGGTGGAGTTGACCATGCCCATCTCGGCGCGGCCGCGCTTGCTCGGGCCTTCCAGGTAGCGCCAGCGCAGGTCCTTGAGTTTTTCCAGCATCTGGCTCACGCGTTTCAGCCATTGCGGGTCGATGGGCTGGCCGGGATGCTTCTCCAGCAGGCTTTCCGACAGGTTCGCCAGCGTGAGGTCATGCCCCACGTTTGCCTTGACCGCCTGCATCAGCGCCTGCGTATCGGTCAGGTCGACCGACGCGCTGAGCTTCATGCGGATATGGTTTTCCAGACCGGCGATCAGGTTGTCCAGTTTGGCCAGGAACTTCTTCACGCGCGGTTGCTGCAGCGCGGTGACGGCACTGGTGAACAGGTGGATGGTCGATTTCTCGCCGCAGCCCAGGCAGGCGCCGTCGCCGCTGGCCATGGACTGGTAGTTGTGCTTGTCCAGCAGCAGCGTTTCCAGCGCACCGACCTTCTCGTCCAGGTCGTCGATGCGGCTGAACTGCGCCGGCGTGGTCGGCAGGTCGAGCCAGAAGTTCCAGTCGTCGCGCAGCGTCTCTATCGTTTCCTGTGTCTGCGTGACCATGGTCAGTGCATTGTCGCTGCACACTTCCACGCACAGCGCGCAGCCCTTGCAGGTGTAGGGGTTGATCGTGATGGAGAACAGGCCGCCGGACCCTTTTTCCTTCTTCTCCTTCTGGGTCCAGTACGGCTTGGTCGTGGCGAACTTGAAATTGCCGACGGCGGCGCGCAGCAGATTCAGCTCCGCTTCCAGGCGGCCGCGTTCCTCGCCTTGCGTCGCGTCTTCGGCAAACGCTTCTGTGATCGCATTGGCCAGCAGCGTGCGCACGTCCAGACCGTCCTTGTCCAGCGCGTTGCGCAGTTTCTTGTCGATCACACGGCTGAACTTGCGCAGGAAGCGCGTCGGGCGACCGCCCATCTCGATCCTCTGGATGGCGGTATTGAACACGTCAGCGGTGGTCGACACCAGGCCGGGGATGGCGCTGTCCGGACATAGCGTGAAGCATTCGCCGCAGGCGGTGCAGTTCTCGGCCTTCCATTCCGGATGTTCGAACCGCACGCCGGTCATGTCGCGATACACGCCGGTCACGGCGGGGATCACAGACAGGCCCATGAAAGGGTCGACCAGGTTGTCCGAACCCTGGCCCTTCATGTAGAAGCTGCCGGTCTGTTCCCAGAAACGGTGGATGTCGGAAAGGCCGCCGTCGCTTTCCGGCAGACGCTTCAGCATGACCGGCAGTGCGGGTGCTGGCTTGCCCACGACCTTGGCGCGCTGGCCGACTTTCATCAGTTCCGGCGCGATCTCGGACAGCTCTTCATAGCCGCGGCGCACCACGCGCAGGTTGTCCTCGACGATGCGCTTGCCCTTCTTGCCGAACTTTGATTCGAGCTGGTTCTCGATGGCGGTGAACAATGTCTCTTCGCTCAATCCTGCGCGCTCCTTCACGTCGGAGGCGCGGAAGAACGCGCCCTGGAAGGCGTTGCCCTGCATGCGTAGTTGCAGGTCGGCATTGCTGGATTCTTCGCGCGCGATCTTGAACGCGTCGAGATAGAACACGCGGATCTTGTTGTCCACGATGTATTTTTGCGTTTGCATCGGGAGGGTTTCCCACAGGGCTTCGGCACTGCCCAGGTTGCTCTGGATGATGAACACGCCGCCGACGCGCATGCCTTCCAGCGCGTTGGTATGGCCGAACACCTGCGGGTCCGGCGACATCA
>JAJXTT010000046.1 GCA_021783525.1 Pseudomonadota bacterium | reverse complement strand
ACATGACCGCGCAACACGTTCATGATCGACGACTCCTGCGACCCCACGTAGATGTTCTCGATGTCGCGATGTACGTTGATGCCATGCGTATGCAGATAGTATTGAGGCATCATGGTTGCAGCCAGGGCGGTCAGGGACGGGTATGACACCTTCTTGCCCTTGAGATCCGCCACTGTGCGGATATTGCTGTCTTTGCGCACCAGGATGATGCCGCGAAACAACGCGTCGTCGCCCATCTTGCCGAATACCCGGTAGCCGTATTTGATGGAACGTACCGTCTGGTAAGGATTAGGCATGGCAAAGTCGAAATGCCCGCTGTAAAGCCGCTTCTCGAACTCTTCGTAGTTGCGCGATGCCTCCAGCCGGAAATGGGCCTGGGGAATACGTGCATTCAGATAATCAACGATGGGACCGTACACCGCGATCAGGTGTTTGGGATTGTGCAACGGATGGATGCCTACTATATATTCCCTGGGCGCATCCGCCCCGCGCTCGGAGAACACGGGTTGATAGACCTCTTGCTGCTGCTTTCCGCAGCCCGCGACCAGCAAAGCGGCAAATGCGACTACGTGCCATTTCATCCAAGTCCCCCCCGAGCTTACGGATCGGCCGGAATACCCCCTTTGTTCTGCACGGGGAAATATACTCGAATTCGGGATGCGGCGACGGCAATCCGTCGCCAGGAACATATCACTAGCTTTTATTTCCGCGCTGAGTATAATGCGCGCCTTGCCGCTTCAGGGCGGTATTGAGTCCATCGTTTTCTGACCCTCCAGCATCCATTCAGGATGCGCCAGGCTTCACCGGTTAGCGACGATGTTTTGTTTGCGCCGGTAGAGGTATATGTACTTCCCCTGCTGAATTTCATTGTGTGGCCCGAGGCCGCGCATGCGCTGTATCTAAAAAAATTAAAGGAACAACTGTGTCTGAAAAAACCATTACAACTGCTGTACCCGCAACCGCCGAAAACGTAGTTACCTTCGCCTCCCTGGGCCTGGCCCCCGCCATTTTGCAGGCCGTACAAGATGCGGGCTATACCGTACCGTCTCCCATTCAAGCCGAAGCGATTCCCCAGGCGATGGCAGGGCACGACCTGATGGCCTCTGCCCAGACCGGCACAGGCAAGACCGCGGCGTTCATCCTTCCGGCATTGCAGAAGCTTTCGGTTGATGCCGCCGTGCGCGGAAAAGGCCCGCGCATTCTGGTGCTGACCCCGACGCGAGAACTGGCTCAGCAGGTGTCCGACGCCGCCAACAAATACGGCAAGAATATGCGCGTCAAGGTGGTGAGCATCCTCGGCGGCATGCCTTACCCGCTGCAGAACAAGCTGCTATCCGGCTTCGTTGACATCCTGGTGGCCACGCCAGGTCGTCTGATCGACCACATCGAACGCGGCCGTATCGACTTCTCGCGCCTGGAAATGCTGGTACTGGACGAAGCCGACCGCATGCTGGACATGGGCTTCATCGACGACGTGGAACGCATTGCCGCAGCCACACCGGCTACACGCCAGACCCTGCTGTTCTCGGCCACGCTGGAAGGCGCGATCGGCAACCTGGCTATGCGCCTGCTGAAGAGCCCGAAACGCATCAGCATCGCATCGGCCCAGGCCCGTCACGAAAACATCGATCAGCGCCTGATGTATGTTGACGATATGGCACACAAGAATCGTCTGCTCGACCACCTGCTGCGCGATGTCGACCTGAACCAGGCTCTAGTATTCACCGCGACCAAGCGCGACGCCGATTCGCTGGCGGACGAGCTTTCTGCTGCCGGCCATGCCGCCGCCGCACTGCACGGCGACATGAACCAGCGCGAGCGTAACCGCACCCTGCTCAACCTGCGCCGCGGCAATGTGCGCGTGTTGGTCGCCACCGACGTTGCCGCTCGCGGTATCGACGTGGCCGGCATCACCCACGTCATCAACTTCGACCTGCCCAAGTTTGCGGAAGACTACGTGCACCGTATCGGTCGCACCGGCCGTGCCGGCGCATCGGGAATCGCCGTTTCCTTTGCCTCCAATCGCGACGCGATGAACCTGAAAAAGATCGAGCGCTTTACCGGCCAGCCGATACAGGCGCATACCATTGCCGGTCTGGAGCCCAAGTTCAAGCCGCGTCCCGCTTCTTCGCAACCGCGTGGCGGTGCCGGGCGTGGCAACGGCGGTGCAAGTCGTGGTAACGGCGGCGGTTTCGGACGCGGCAATGGCAGCAACTTCAGCCGCCATGCCGCACCTGACAGTCGTCATGAGCATCCGCAAGGCCAACGCCGCGAAGGTCCAAAGCACAGCCGGTTCACCAACGATGCGCAACCTCGCAGTGCCAACCCTAACGGCAATGTGAATGGGAATGTGGGCGGCAATCGCGCCCACACGTCGCATACGTCGGTGCCCCGCACGGCAGCTCCCCATACTGCGGCTCATCGCCCACAGGGAACCAGCTTCTCGCTGGGACGCGGACATAACAGCAATCCCAACGGCAACAAACGCTAGGCCTCCCGGTAAGGCGTAACAGGAAAGGCACGCTGGCAGCGTGCCTTTTCTCATGTTGGGCCAAGCGCTAAATGTTGTGCTGGTACGCTCTATCCACTATCCTCGCACTTGTTCGCCATTAAAGAAAACATCATGTCCATCAGCATCAAGACCCCGCAGGAAATAGAAAAGATGCGCATCGCCGGACGTCTGGCCGGCGAAGTGCTGGATTACATCGCACCTTTCGTGCAAGCCGGCGTCACCACCAACGAACTCGACAAGCTGTGCCACGACTACACCGTGAACGTGCAAGGCGGCATCCCCGCCCCGCTCAACTACGCTCCGGGCGGGCATACTCCATACCCGAAGTCCATCTGTACTTCGATCAACTATCAGGTATGCCATGGCATCCCCAGCGACAAGAAGCTGAAGAACGGCGACATCATCAATATAGACGTGACCCCCATCAAGGATGGTTACCACGGCGACTCCAGCCGCATGTACTACGTCGGAGAGCCTTCGATCCAGGCAAAGCGCCTGTGCGAAGCCACCTATGAAGCAATGTGGCGCGGGATCCGCATGGTCAGACCCGGAGCGCACCTGGGAGACATCGGACACGCGATCCAGACTTATGTCGAAGGCATGGGCTACAGCGTGGTACGGGAGTTCTGTGGCCACGGCATCGGCAGCAAATTCCACGAAGAGCCCCAGGTATTGCACTATGGCAAGCCCCATACCGGCGTCAAACTTGAAGCCGGCATGATCTTCACCATCGAGCCCATGGTCAATGCGGGCAAGGCCGGGATCAAGCAACTCGGGGACGGCTGGACGGTGGTCACGAAAGACCACAGCCTCTCCGCGCAGTGGGAACACACCGTCCTGGTTACCGAAACCGGCTTTGAAGTGCTGACGCTGTCCGCCGGTTCGCCCCCTATTCCCGCTTAAGCAGGCAGCGATGTCCATTGCAGAGATACGTGACAGTCTGCGCAGTGCACGTCGCGCGCTGCAGGAAAACTACATTGAGCATCCCAACCCGGCGCGCTACCTGCGCGCCCATGCAAAACTCGTAGACGAGCATTTGCGCAGGATCTGGCGACTGCTCGAACTCCCGGGCGATCTGGCGCTGGTTGCGGTGGGAGGGTATGGCCGTGCCGAACTCTATCCCAAGTCGGACATCGACCTGCTGATCCTGCTGCCGCAGCAACCGGATGGATCATTGCAGCAACGCTTGCAGGACCTGGTCGGGAAGTTGTGGGATATCGGACTGGAGGTCGGCCATAGCGTGCGCACCGTGGGAGACTGTATGTCGGAATCCTCGGATGTGACGGTGCAGACCAACCTGCTCGAGGCGCGCCATATTACCGGAAACCAGTCCCTGTTCCTGGAGATGCGCGAAACGCTTTCGGCGCACCTGAGCCGCCGCGCATTCTATCTTGCCAAGGTGCAGGAGCAGGAGCAGCGCCACACTCGTTTCGTCGATACTGATTACAACCTGGAACCGAATCTGAAGGAAAGCCCGGGGGGCCTGCGCGACCTGCAATCGGTCCTCTGGATATCGCGCGCCTGCGGCTTTGGGCATACGTGGCCGGCGCTGGCTGACGCGGGCCTCATCACCGCTACCGAAGCGCGCCAGATCACACACCATGAGCATCTGCTGCAGGACTTGCGAATCCGCCTGCATTACCTTTCCGGAAGGCACGACGACCGCCTGGTGTTCGAATATCAAACGGCACTCGCGCAGCAACTCGGCATCACCGCCAGTGCGCAACGGCGCGCCAGCGAACACTTGATGCAGCGCTATTACCGTACCAAGCGGGCCGTGCTGCAACTCAACGCCGTGTTGCTGCAGACGATGCGCACACGCATCTTCCCGGCCGCCGAGACTTATCCCTTGAACGAACACTTCATCGCCCGCGACGACAAACTTGAAGCGCGCGACGAAGCCCTGTTTGAAAAAGAACCCTCCGCCATACTGGAGAGTTTCCTGGTGCTGCAACAGCATCCGCGCCTGACCGGATTCTCCGCCCAGACGCTGCGTGCACTGTGGCGAGCGCGCAAGCTGATCGGTTCCGCCTTCCGCAAGGATCCGCACAACCGCAGGCTGTTCATGGACATATTCCGCCAGCCGCAAGGCCTGACCCATGCGCTGAGGCGCATGAACCACCTGGATATTCTCGGGCGCTACCTGCCGCCCTTTGGCCGTATCGTCGGGCAGATGCAGCACGACCTCTTCCATGTCTATACCGTGGACGAGCACATCCTGATGGTGGTGCGCAACCTGCGCCGTTTCACGCTGCCCATATACGAACACGAATATCCGCTTTGCAGCAAACTCATCCACGATTTCGCCCGTCCGGAGGTACTGTACATCGCAGGCATGTTCCACGACATCGCCAAGGGACGCGGCGGAGATCACGCCCAACTGGGACGCGTCGACGCCACCCGTTTCTGCAAACAGCATGGCTTGATGCGCGAAGATACCGATCTCGTCGTCTGGCTGGTGGAACATCACCTCACCATGTCCGCCACCGCGCAGAAGCAGGACCTTTCAGACCAGGATGTGATCGCCGCATTCACTGCCAAAATCAGGAATGAACGCTATCTGTCCGCGCTCTACCTGCTCACGGTCGCCGACATCCGGGGCACCAGCGCCAAAGTCTGGAACGCATGGAAGGCGCAGTTGCTGGAAGACCTCTACAATGCGGCCAAGCGTTTCCTGACCAGCGGCAAAGTGGCCGATCAGGTGGGTGAGATTCGCCAGCGCGCGACCGAGACGCTTACCCTGTACGCCATCCACCCCGACGTTTACGAGTTGCTTTGGGCCCAGTTCGATGCCGACTATTTCCTGCGCCACGAACCGCACGAGATCGCATGGCACACGCGCATGCTGGCCCATCGCGTGAACAGCGAGGAACCCGTCGTCAAAACGCGCCTGAGCCGGATCGGCGAAGGCTTGCAGGTCCTGGTCTATACGCAGGACAAGCCTTACCTGTTCGCGCGCATCTGCAGCTTCTTTGCTCGCATGAGCTACAACATCATGGAAGCCAAGGTGCACACCACCCAACACGGTTATGCGCTGGACAGCTTCATGGTGATGGATGCCAACAACGACAAGACTGTCTACCGCGACGTCATGAACTATATCGAATACGAGCTGGCACACCTGCTGACCGACGACACACCGCTCGCCGCACCGAACGTGGGCAGAGTCAGCCGCCAGCTCAAGCACTTCCCCATCGTGCCGCAAGTCAGTATCACCAAAGACGAAAAAGGACAGCACATCCTGTCCATCGTCGCGGGCGACCGTCCCGGCCTGCTGGCCCGTATCGCATATTTGCTGGCAAAACATGATATCGAGCTGCGCAGTGCAAAGATCAACACCCTGGGATCACGTGCAGAAGATACCTTCTGGATCAGCGGGGACGCGTTGGAACGAGCACGAGAAGTCACTGATCTGCTTGAAACATTGCAGCAGCAACTCGCATGAGTGATTGATGTCTGCAACCGGCTGACCGATCATGAAAACGATGCGCTTATTCCTTTTGTCCGGCACCTTGATACTGGCAGCTTGCACCACCGTTCAGCGCGAGCCGGCACCGGAATCGATGCTCAGCACTCCTGCGCCGATGGGATTCCAATCCGATATCCGCTATGCCAGTACAGACCCGAAGGCGGTCAAATCCCGATTCTCGGAGATTATTCAGCACCGCCGCGCTGTATCCAGGGACCATGCGCTCAACATCCTGGCACTCTCGGGCGGCGGGTCGGGAGGCTCGTTTGGCGCAGGAGCGCTCGTCGGCTTTAGCCAACAAGGCAAACGTCCCCAATTCGACGTTGTTACGGGCGTCAGCGCGGGAGCATTGATCGCTCCCTTTGCCTTCCTGGGACCGGCCTGGGATGCCCGACTGGACCGGAATTTCTCCGGGGCCCACAGCGAGAACTTTCTGATTCCACGCTGGCTGGGCGTGCTCTTCAGGCCAGGACTTTACGAAAACGAACCCCTGGTCAAGTTTGTAGATGACTTTGTCACCGACGATATGATCCGTGAGGTGGCGAGCCAGGCTGCGCTAGGCCGCTTGCTTCTGGTTGCCACTACCGACCTGGACAAGGAAGAGACAATCATCTGGGATATGGGGCAGATTGCCGCCCATGGCGGCAAGGCGGCACACAATCTCTTCCGCGATGTTCTGGTGGCGTCTGCAAGCATTCCAGGCGTGTTTCCGCCGATCATCATTCCCGTTGAAAACGCGAGCAGCCGGTATGACGAAATGCACGTCGATGCCAGTGCAACCGTGCCGTTTTTTGTCGCGCCCGCATTGGCCTATGTGTTGCCACTCGATCCGGACACGCTAAAAGGCGCCAACGTCTACGTCATAGTCAACGGCCAATTGGGCACGGCGCCGCAGACCACCCCGGTTGATACCATCTCGATTCTTTCCCGGAGTTTCACCGCGGTCCTTCAACACAGGGCAAGGAGCGAAATCGCTTTGACGTCCGAATTCGCGCAGAAATACGGCATGAACCTCAGGCTGACGGCCATTCCGGTCAGCTATCCTTTCCATGGCCCTTTATATTTCCATGCATCAAGCTCAAGGGAATTATTCGACTATGGAGTTGCTTGTGCCCGCAAGGGCGGGTTGTGGACCACGGTTGAACAGTTGGTTGCTCTGGATGAAAACGTCCCGTCGCCCATCTCCAGGAAGCGTGAGCCCGCCGGCAAACAACCGAAACCGGCCTGCCCGCTGGAACCACTGGACATGCCTCCAACTTCAACCAGACCGTAGGAACAGCCGCCGAATCCAGCGTCGGCTTTTTTTGAAACCGTGACGATACAAACCTGCGCAACCAAGACGGCTTGGCCCGCCTGCATAAAATAAACAAGGAAAATCATGGAGACTCCGAAAATATTTCTGGCCAGATCGCTGGCTAAACTCACCAACCTCTTTGGGCGCGGGCAGATTGTGTCCATCGGTGTCATCCTCTCCACGAGCCTGCTCATTGGCGCGGCGATCTTCGTTTACCTCGACTCCACCGCCCCGAACACGATCACGATCTCCAGTGGACCCAAGGGAAGCACGTTCCAGAACTTCGCCGAGAAGTACAAGGAAATCCTGGCCAAGGAAGGGGTCACCGTCAAGATTGTTCCTTCCGAGGGATCGCTGGACAACCTGCACAAGCTGTCCAATCCCAAATTTGCCGTCGACGTCGGGTTTGTACTGGGAGGAGAAGTCAAAGGGGCCAATATTGACAATCTGGTTTCGCTCGGAAGTATCGCGTACCAGCCGCTCATGGTTTTCTATGACGGCAAGACAAAGAACCTGCTTTCGGACTTCAAGGGGCAGCGACTGGATATCGGCAAAGAAGAGAGCGGCGTGCATTCCCTGGCGCTCACCCTCCTCAAAGCCAATGGCATTGAACCGAACGATGGAACCGTCTTTGTCGACAGCGTCTCCGGAAACTCGATACAGGCACTCGAAGAAAACCGCATCGACGCCCTGTTCATCATGGGCGACTCCACCTCAAGAGAGGTGATGCACCGCTTGCTGCATACACCCGGCATCCATCTTTTCAATTTCACCCAGGCCGACGGCTACGTCCGCCGGATCAATTACCTGAACAAGCTTGAATTGCCCAAAGGCTCACTGGATTTCGGCAAGAACATCCCGTCCGAGGACTTGAACCTGATCGGTCCCACGGTAGAGCTCGTTGCCAGGAAAGGCCTGCATCCCGCACTCTCGGACTTGCTGCTTGAAGCCGCGAAGGAGGTGCATTCCCCCCCCGGTATCTTCAAGAATCGCGGCGAGTTCCCCGCCCCGCAGGAGCACGAATTCCCGATCAGCCCGGATGCGAGCCGTTATTACACTTCGGGCAAGAGCTTTCTCTATCGCACATTCCCCTACGGGATCGCTAGCCTGATCGCGCGCCTGCTCTCGGTGGTCGTTCCGATCGCATTGGTGCTGATCCCGGCACTCAAGGCGGCGCCGGCCTTTTACCGCTGGCAGATGGAGTATCGGATCAAAAGCTGGTACCGGACACTGTTCGACATCGAACGGACTGCCTTCACGCACTGGTCAGATCCGCACAAACGGGAGGAGCTATTGCGCCGCCTCGATCACATCGAAAGCGCCGTGAGCAAGATCGTCGTGCCGTCCAAGTTCGGCGACCTGGTCTATGGCCTGCGCGGCCACATCGCCTTCGTACGGAACAATCTGCTGTCATTGCAGACGGAAACCCCGCCCGGATCAGGGATGGATGAAAACGCTTCCTAGGGCCAGATGGCCGAGCACCAACCGGATGCTATTTGAAGTCGACCGCCGCACAGACATCGTGCCCGTCCGGAGGGGTCTCTTTCCCGAACAACAGTTGCAACGGTGCCCAGACTACCGACGTGGTGAACTGCCCCATGGTTTCCAGCACGTCGATGGGTCTCACCCCGACTCCGAAATTTTCAAAACTACCGTCAAGTTCCACAGGCAGCGAGAAGCCAAGGAGTTGGGGTGTCTTGGCACGGGGCTGCATGTAAAAATCAAGCTTCTCGGTAGCAAAATCCACTCCTCCCTTCCCGGTGACACGCATCCGGGTCGTGTCCACCAAAAGAGTCTTGCCGGAAAGCT
>JAJXTT010000045.1 GCA_021783525.1 Pseudomonadota bacterium | reverse complement strand
ATGACAATCTCGCGGTCCGTGGTATCGGCGCTTTGCTGCTCCAGATAGGCATCAAGTTGCGCGAACGTGCCGTTCCAGCCTTGTTCCATGCTGCCCATCGCCTCGGCAAATGTCTTGCGTTCCAGTTCGGTCGCGTTCCAGGGAGACCAGCGCAGGGTCAACCTGGTTCTTTTCCCCTCCGCTTCGAATGTTGTGGTGGAAAGCATTTCCAGTGGCCAGCTGCGCGACAGGGGGTGGCGCGTGATGCCGCCGTGTGCGTCGGAGAACGAATTGACCAGTACCAGTTTTTTCGGTGCCGCGATCTCGCGGAACGTCCACTTGCCCCACATCTCATTTCCGTCGGGAGTCCGCATTGCATAGTGAAATATCCCGCCGACATGCAGATCGAGCGCGGCATGGGATATGGTGCAGCCCTGCGGGCCAAACCATCGCATCAATTGTTCGCGTTCTGTCCATGCCGACCATACCTGTTCGCGTGGTGCGTTGAAGATACGGCTGATGACGAATTCTTCCAGGGTGGCACTGACGTTGCCGGTTGCGTCCATTTTCATTTTGACTCTCCTTTCTTTATCGCTCTCGGTTTTTTCTTGCTGACGGTCTTCTTTTCCTGCTTTTGGAGCTCCTGCAAGTAGCTATCCAATCGGTCGAAGCTCTGTTCCCAGAACTGGCGGTACTGCTCGATGAAGCTGGCCGCTTCCTGCAGCGGTGCGGCTTCCAGCTTGCACGGGCGCCATTGCGCCTGGCGGCTCTGGGTGATGAGCCCTGCGCGCTGCAATACCTTGAGATGCTTGGTGACGGCGGGCGGGCTGATCGAGAACGGGGCGGCAAGTTCGGCGACGGATGTCTCACCCAGCGCCAGCCGGGCGAGAATCGCACGGCGGGTGGGGTCGGCAAGTGCCGCAAAGGTGCTGCTGAGACGGTCGACTGACATTATCAAGATACCCGTTTAGTAATTAACCAATTGGTAAATTACGCCGGCCAACTGATTTCGTCAAGTATTAACCTGGTTAGTAGCAAGGGAAATTTCCTGAGCTCAAGGTGGCGAGCAAATTGCTGCCGATCACGCTTGCGTAGCGATCGAGGATCGATAGCGCAATGGTCTTCGTGGCACCGGGTCAGGTATTGAGTTTGCGGTAGAGCGTTTGCCGGCTGATGCCCAGGCGCCGTGCAGCCTCCGAGATGTTGCCGCTGCTGCATTCCAGGGCCTGGCGGATGGCGGAACGGGAAAGTTCTTCGAGGTTTTGCGATGTGGCAGCAATGACTGGCTCCACGACGGATTCCGGTATCGCAGTGAGTTCCGCAATCATGTCGTCCGACAGGTGCCGCCAGTCGATCTGGTATTCGTGCCGGTCGAGCATGGCGCTGGCTGTGCGCAGCACGTTCGAGTACTGGCGGAGGTTGCCGGGCCATGGATGACGGCTCAGTTGCGCGAGCAGGTCGGGCGCAAGATTGATGTCCCGTTCCGGGTTGAGACAGGCAAGCATTCGCTCGGTGAGCGCCTGGAAATCGCTGCGTTCGCGCAATGCGGGCAGGGTAACGGTGAGGCCATTGATTCGGTAATACAGGTCGCTGCGAAAAATTCCCCGATCGGCCGCTTCACGCAGCTTGCAGTGTGTCGCACAAATCAATGCGAAATCGACATCGACCGCCCGTCCACCGCCGAGCGGGGAAACTTGCCGTTCCTGCAGCACGCGCAGCAAACGGGTCTGCATGGACAGCGGCATGTCGCCGATCTCGTCCAGGAACAGTGTGCCGCCGTGCGCTTCGCGCAATCTTCCAATATAGCCCTCGCGTTTTGCTCCGGTAAAGGCGCCCGGGGAATAGCCGAACAATTCTGATTCGATCAGGTTCTCCGGTAACGCGGCGCAGTTGATCGCCACAAAAGGTCCTTCGGCTCTCGGACCGCTGTCGTGCACCGCACGCGCGAAGAGTTCCTTGCCCACGCCGGACTCGCCGTGGATCAGCAGTGGAATGGGTTTCCCTGCGATGCGCCTGGCCTTTTCAGCTGCGGCGCGCCAGCGAAGATCGCCTGTGTCGAGCCGCGAAAGCGCATCGTTCGGGGGGGCGACCGCGTCGGGCGCGGGCGGCGTTATCGTGAGCGCTGCCTGTTCGGCATACACCTGGACAAAAAGCATGTTTCCATCGTGCAGGCGTACCTGGGTCGGCTGATCCGGGTGGCGTTTGTGGCGTGCGAGCAATTCCTCGAAGCGTACATCCATGCAGCGGCTGAGCGGAGTAGTGTTCAGGTCGGCGGGGGTGAGGCGGAGCAGGGCGAGGCCGGTGCGGTTGGCGCCGACGATCCAGCCGTCCTCGGAAAGGGCAACGATGCCTTCTGCTACAGAACCGATGCCTTCCGGGTGGGCGTGCAGATGCAGACGGACGTGGCGGCGGCAGGCGGCAAGGACGAGACGGTTCTCGATCATGCGCGCGGCCATGCTGACCAGGCCCAGCGTATGCGGATGCCGGCTGCGCTGGTCGCCCGAAATGTCGATGACGCCCATCAGTTCGCCCGCCGCGGACATGATCGGCGCCGCGGCGCAGGTTAGGAAACCGTTGCGTTCCAGAAAATGTTCCGCACCGTGGATCTCGACGCTGCAGGCCTCGGCCAGCGCCGTACCGATGGCGTTGGTGCCGCGGTGCTGTTCCTGCCAGGAGGAACCGGTGGACAAGGCCACACGTTCGGCCTTTGTCAGGAAGTCGACATCGCCCATGGTGTGCATCAGCGTGGCCCGGTTGTCGGCCAGGATGACCATGCTGTGGCTATGCCGCACCTGCTCGAACAGATACTCCATGACGGGGCGCGAATGTGCGAGCAGATCGTGGTTGCACGCCAGCGCATGGCGAAGGTTGCTGCCGCTGGAATGTTCGCGGTCTGCCAACCGGCCCGTGGGAAGCAGGCCAGCGTCCAGGCTGCGCCGCCAGGAGCGGGCAACGCGTTCGTCAATTGTGCCGGGCAGGCAGTCGCCATGTTCCAGCAGGTGCGAGCGTGCCTGACGCAAAACCGATGCAGGCGGTGTCGATTGCATGTTTGTCTCTCCCGACGGTGTGTTGCTTTATATTTTTTGATGCACTTTTTTCAGGCAAGTATAGAAGGATGGCTAGGCAGTGCAATAGCTGCGCAGATGAAATTTGCCCGACTGTTCCATTTTGTTACAAGTGTCGTAGTTTGGAACGTTGCCCGGCAAGCAGGGCGTTGCCTGCCACCTGCTGTATATCGCGCTGAATCAACGAGCTAACAGCTCTGCCCGCCTTGGCACGTTACTTGAGACATCAGGATTGCAACATCGTATAGGCAACGATCCTAGTCCATCGTCAATACACACGAAAATAGAGGAGAAGCACATGATTTACTCAGCCCCAGGCACCGCCGGTGCCAAGATCGCTTTCAAAAAACAATATGACAATTTCATCGGCGGCAAGTGGGTCGCCCCGATCAAAGGCCAATATTTCGACGTGCTGACGCCGGTCACCGGCAAGCCCTATACCAAGGCTGCGCGTTCCGGTGCCGAGGACATCGAACTGGCGCTCGATGCGGCGCATGCCGCAGCCGACGCGTGGGGCAAGACTTCGATCACCGAGCGTTCCAACATTTTGCTGAAGATCGCCGACCGCATCGAAGCCAACCTCGAAGTGCTGGCCTATGCCGAAACGGTCGACAACGGCAAGGCGATACGCGAGACGCTGAATGCGGATATTCCATTGAGCGTCGATCACTTCCGTTACTTCGCCGGTTGCCTGCGCGCGCAGGAAGGCAACATGTCCGAGATCAACGAGAACACGGTCGCCTATCACTTCCATGAACCGCTCGGCGTCGTCGGGCAGATCATCCCGTGGAACTTCCCCATCCTGATGGCGGCATGGAAACTGGCGCCCGCCCTGGGTGCCGGTAACTGCGTGGTGCTGAAACCGGCCGAGTCCACACCGATCAGCATCCTGATCCTGGCCGACCTGATCGCCGACCTGCTGCCACCGGGCGTGCTGAATATCGTCAACGGTTTCGGGCGCGAAGCCGGCATGCCGCTCGCAACCAGCAAGCGCATCGCCAAGATCGCCTTCACCGGTTCCACCACCACGGGCCGCGTCATCGCCCAGGCCGCAGCGAACAACCTGATCCCTGCCACGCTGGAACTGGGCGGCAAGTCGCCCAACATCTTCTTTGCCGATGTCATGGACAAGGATGACGGCTTCCTGGACAAGGCGATCGAAGGTCTCGTGCTGTTCGCCTTCAACCAGGGCGAAGTGTGCACCTGTCCGTCGCGCGCGATCATTCACGAGTCCATCTACGACAAGTTCATGGACCGCGTGCTGAAGCGCGTTGCCGCCATCAAGCAGGGCAACCCGCTCGACACCGAAACCATGATGGGTGCACAGGCATCGAAGGAACAGCTGACCAAGATACTGTCCTACCTCGACCTCGGCAAACAGGAAGGCGCCAAAGTGCTGGCCGGCGGCGCACAGGCACATCTGGGCGGCGATCTGGAAGGCGGTTATTACGTGCAGCCGACATTGTTCAAGGGCCACAACAAGATGCGCATCTTCCAGGAAGAGATCTTCGGGCCGGTGCTGGCAGTGACCACATTCAAGGACGAGGCAGATGCGCTGGCGATCGCCAACGACACCCTGTACGGACTCGGCGCGGGCGTATGGAGCCGCAACGGCAACGTGGCCTATCGCATGGGCCGTGCCATCAAAGCGGGCCGCGTGTGGACCAACTGCTACCACGACTACGCAGCCGGTGCGGCATTCGGTGGCTACAAGGAGTCCGGCATCGGACGCGAGACCCACAAGATGATGCTCGACCACTACCAGCAAACGAAGAACCTGCTGGTGAGCTACAGCGAGCAGAAACTGGGATTCTTCTGAGTGGAGCTTGCCTCACATAAAAGATGTCGTCATTCCGGCCAGCCCTCTATCCAACTTTCCTCCAGAGGGGGAAAGAGCAATCGCCTCCTCTCCCTTCGGGAGAGGATTGAGGTGAGGGTTTGCCGGAATCCAGTGTATCAATTGACTGGACACCGGCCTGTGCCGGTGTGACGAATGATTTAGTAGCCGCTTGATGGACTGCTACTTCTAATTTCGTAACGGGGCGGGCAACCGCCCCGTATTTTTTGGAGACTGAAATCATGGTTGAAAAAGTGATCGCGACGGAGGCTGCACTCGAACTGATCGCGTTGCTGAAACAGAAGCACGGTGACCTGATGTTCCACCAGTCGGGCGGCTGCTGCGACAACAGCGCCGCCAACTGCTACCTGCCCGGCGAGATCACGATAGGCGCGGGCGACGAATACCTGGGCGAGATCGGCGGCTGCCCGTTTTACATCAGCAAGTCGCAATACGAATACTGGAAGCACACCCAGCTGATCATCGACGTGATCGAGGGACGGGGCGGCACGTTTTCGCTGGAGGGGCCGGAGGGCAAGGCATTCCACACAAGGTCGCGCGTGTTTACCGATGCAGAGTGGGCTGAGTTAATAGCGGAGTGAACGACAGTCGTTCTTCATGCTGTAGTAACTTGGGAAATGATCCGACGCGATCAGTTAGATTATTGCAATGGTATCTGCATGCTTCGCGCTTATGAGATCGGAAATTGAATTGCATGTAAGGTGGACTGTGGCGGTCGGAAGAACTAACTCGAAGCGGACACTGCAACTTCCCGAAAATTGGTGGTTTCAGCTGTTGTAGGGTTGCAATAAGCGAAGCGCATTGCACCGAAAATTGAGTCCGGCGCAACGCCCTTTGGTTATTGCATCCTACGCGTGCCTTTCACGATTTTCAGTTCATAAACCAAGATAACTCAACAATCTATTGGTCGCGATTTCTTCATGCAATTCACTTTGCTTGCCTTTTGAACCTTGCGAAAATCTTGCGAGTTACAAGACGACATGCAGAAATTAATAGACAATAAAAGGCCCATATGGCTTCGCGAAATGACGATGGTGGAAATTCAGTAACAATATCGTTGCCATAGCGAATGTTATATAGCGGCAATTTTGCCTGCTTCCACCAACTTGCCCATTCTGGCCCCCCTAATTTAGGAGAGCCAAAAGCGTAAACCGAATGAACATTTTTGTATTTTTCATGAAGAAGCGCTGCAACTAGTTGCGCTTGCGCTCCACCTCTACTGTGTCCGCCAAAAACAATAGGTTTATTAGAGGTGACTAAGGATTCAATACATGGCAGCACTGTGATTTTAATTGAGGTCAGCTCTACGTTTTCTCCAGATGGTCTGGTAAAGGGAACCGTGTTGCATTCAATTGATGCTATAGAATTGAGAAAACCCGAATGGACATCTCCAACGTGCGTTTTTACTTTGCGGATATCAAGATTAGATTTCCAATCCTTCCATGTTTGCGAGCCAGTAAAGATAATTGCAACTACATCTGAGTTTTCAAAGCGAATTCCCTTAACTGTCTCAAAATCGAAGGGAGTGATAATTCCATCTGAAAATGTCACGTTTACGTAGTCGTTACGGTTGTAGGCCATTTTCGAAAGAATCGCCGCAAACAACAAATTCCCGTTCAAGACGCCCTTCTTTGGAAGGTCGATGGAAAAGGTAATATTGTTATTGTATGGTTCCATGCCATCCATATTTATCAATGCGCTTATTGTGCACGGTATTTAGCTGTTCTTGGCAAACCTTCAATAGCCGCTGGCTAGTTTCGGTAATCATATCTAGTCCGTAGGTCGGGTTAGCGGTTTCATCGCGTAACCCGACGTTGTTTTGAATTCATGTCGGGTTACGCTGCGCTCTCGTACCCTTTAGGGTGAACACGATCTACACTAATCGCCATATTGCGTGACGCAAAGCGGCCAGTGGCGAATGATGTAAACTGACCGGTTTCTGCAGTCATACCCAGTTGGCAGATTGCATGATAGCAGCCACCTGGGATATCTATCGCCCGACCTATGCAGTCATTCAATTTTTCCCCAATGCCTCTACCCAATTTGCTATAAAGTGCGCCGCGATACTGTTGACGTGCATTCTGGTTAACGGCATTGCCGTCCAGCACTCATATCGGATCTGATGATTTTTGAAGCGACTATCGGGAGTTTGTCATGCAGTTTAAAAAAGGAATATCAGCTATCGTTTTTTTTATGCTGCCGCTGTTTGGCGGATTGAGCGGATGTGCAAACAACATTTTCATCGGGGTTCACGAAGGAGCGGATCAAGTGACTCTGGCGGAAGCAAGTCAGGTGCGTAGCTGTCAGTCCAAGGGGACTGTCATCGTCAGCGTCTTTTCAAAATATCGAATTGAAAAGGACGTGGAAGCAAATCTGTTTCAGTTGGCGCGCAATGAAGCTGTTGATGCGGGGGCAGATACGGTCGTGAAGGGTGAATCGTCTGAATACGGCAAGCGGGCGTTCAAGATGTACAAATGCCGGCCCTGATCCTGTCGTTATCACTGCAGCAACCCTGCTGCACGCACGATCAGAAACAAACCTGCCCCAAGGGCAACAGCCCCGATGACACGGGCGACGCGTTCACCGGCCGGTGCGAGACGTTCGAGCGTGATGGCTGACGCCACGACAGCCATCACGCGAAGGTCCATGACACCGGCAGCCAGCAGGATCGCATTCAGGCCGGCACAGCAGCGGCCGCAGTGGAGACCAAGGTGCAAGCCGTATCGCCAGGCCGTGCCGGCGGACGCTGGCAGTGTGCGGCAGTAACCGGGCAGATCCCGGCAGCAGGCGAGATGGCGCGTCTTCCATGCGCTGAACTGGAGCGCACCCGCGATCAGGACGACCATGCCGACAGCCATCGGCACGGCACGCGCCAGCCCCGGATGTTGCATCTCCATCGTCGCCAGCGCGACGCCCAGCGGATAGGCAGCCATTCCGAACACGGTCCACACGAGGAAGTACCCGCCGCCAGCGAGCGCAGTCAGCCGGCCGACGCGCGTTTCGCCCGACCCGGCGACGGCCTTGCGGAAGCGCCACAACATCGCGGTCAAGGACGGCAGCATCATCGCCACCATCATCGCGACCCACATGCCGAGGAACGACGCCGCGGCGCCGGGCCATGTCTGCCCGGGCATGCGCATCCACGCCATCGACATCGTCCAGCCGCCGGGCATCGGCATTTCGCCCATCGCTGACATGGACGCACACAAGGCGATGGTCGCCGTCGTGCTGGCGGCGAAGAGCAGTGCCGAGACGCCAAGGAAGATACGCTCCCAAGCGCGCCCGGAAACCATCGGCCGCGCATCCCGCAGCTGCGACGCGTACATCACGCCGTCACCGGACGCTTGTCGTACTCGTCGTGGCGCTGCCACCAGACGCCCGTCTCGTTGCGCCCCTTGGGAGCGCGATCCAGCCACTGGTACATGCCCCAGAGGCCATCCAGCCCGCGCGCATAAGTGGAGTAGGTGTGGTAGACGACGCCGTCCTCGAGCACGAACGCGCTCATGCCTGGCCGTTCGCGCGTATACGTGGCCGTGTCGGTTCCGGTCATGGCCGCGTTGACACTGACAGGGTCACCCGACATATGGCTCACAAATCCCTCGTCGCTGCGTTGCTGCCACGCCGGCTCGCGGCGGTAGTTGTATTCGATGCCGCCCGTACGCTGCTGCTCCTCCGTGAACGAGCTATTGAAGTCGGCGTTGAAGTCGCTGCCAGACGAGGACGCCCAGGGGAACGTCCACCCCATTCGCCGCTTGTAGGCTCGCAGTTTTGCGAACGGCGCCCGCGATACCGCCGCAAGCGTAACGTCATGGTTGGCAAGGTGCACGGCGAAGCCGTTGAATCCGTCGGCAATCGTGGAGCAAGTTGCACACCCCGCCTTGTAGTCGGGCCCGAACATGAAGTGATAGACAAGGAGCTGCGAACGCCCCTGGAAAAGATCTGCCAGTGAGGCGATTCCCGCGTCCGTCTCGAAGCGATAGTCCTTGTCGATCCGGACCCACGGCAACTCCTGCCGCCGCCGCGCCAGTTCGTCGCTGCGCCGCGTCAATTCCTTCTCGGCCTCGAGCAGTTCGAGCCGCGCTGCGAGCCAGTCCTTGCGTGTTCCGGTGATATGCTTTGTCATGGTCACTCTCCTTTGGTGGTTGTGGGGCGTGAAGGTAATATAAGCCCCGGGTATCGGGAGATGGGAGTTACAAGTGTGACGGGAT
>JAJXTT010000044.1:1668-9114 GCA_021783525.1 Pseudomonadota bacterium | reverse complement strand
ATACCATGGACGGCGAACTGCTGGAGCTCGGCTCGGAAGGGCTGGACTCCTCCGGCTACGACCTGCTGGCGCTGTTCACCGGCAGCGAAGGCATGCTGGGCGTGATCACGGAGGTGACGGTCAAGCTGCTGCCCAAACCCGAACTCGCGCGCGTGGTGATGGCCGCGTTCGGCACCGTGATGGAAGCGGGTGCCGCCGTGGGTGAGATCATCGCGGCCGGCATCATCCCGGCCGGACTGGAAATGATGGACAAACTCATGACCCGGGCGGTGGAGGATTTCGTCCACGCCGGCTACCCGCTCGACGCCGAAGCCATCCTGCTGTGCGAATCGGACGGCACGCCAGAAGAAGTCGCGGAGGAAATCGCCAGGATGGAAGCGATCTTCACGCGCTGCGGCGCGATCTCGTTGCGCACCTCGGAGAACGAGGCGGACAGGCTCAGGTTGTGGGCCGGGCGCAAGGCGGCGTTCCCGGCCGCCGGCCGCATCTCGCCCGATTACTACTGCATGGACGGCACCATCCCGCGCCGCGAGCTGACGCATGTGCTGAACAGCATCGAGGACTTGTCGCGCGAATACGGCCTGCGCGTCGGCAACGTGTTCCATGCCGGCGACGGCAACCTGCATCCGCTGATCCTCTACGATGCCAGCCAGCCCGGCGAACTCCACCGTGCCGAGGAACTCGGCGGCAAGATACTGGAATTGTGCGTCGAAGTGGGCGGCACCATCACCGGGGAGCACGGCGTCGGCATCGAGAAGATCAACCAGATGTGCGCGCAGTTCAAGCCCGAGGAGTTGCAGCGGTTCCGCGAGGTGAAACTGGCGTTCGATCCGTCCGGCCTGCTCAATCCCGGCAAGCTGATCCCCACCGCGCACCGCTGCGCCGAATTCGGCGCGCAGCACGTGCACCACGGTCAGGTCCCGTTCCCCGACCTGCCGCGTTTTTAGTGACCGTTTTTTGTAGAGACAGACAAACCCATGCAGAACCTCATCGAACAATTCAGCCAGTCCGTGCTTGCCGCCGGCCGGGACCGCCGCCCGTTGCGCATCGCCGGTTCGGGCAGCAAGGCGTTCTACGGCCGCGCCACGCAGGGCGACACGCTGGACGCGACGCAATACCGCGGCGTCGTCTCCTACGAACCCACCGAGCTCGTCATCACGGCGCGTTCCGGCACGCCGCTGGCGGAGCTTGAGGCGGTGCTGGCGGCCAAGCGGCAGATGCTGGCGTTCGAGCCGCCGCATTTCGGGCCGGGCGCGACATTGGGCGGCTGCATCGCAGCCGGACTGTCGGGGCCGCGCCGTGCCTATACCGGTTCGGTGCGCGACTACGTGCTCGGCGTGCGCATGATCGACGGCAAAGGCGATGTGCTGAACTTCGGCGGGCAGGTCATGAAGAACGTCGCCGGTTACGACGTGTCGCGGCTGATGCCCGGCTCGCTGGGCACGCTGGGCCTGATGCTCGACGTCTCGCTGAAAGTCCTGCCGATACCCGTCGAGGAATTGAGCTTGCGATTCGACATGGCAGAGCGCGAGGCGATCGAGACGATGAACCGCTGGGCGGCACAACCGCTGTCGCTGTCCGCGACTTGCCATCACGACGGCGTGCTCACCGTGCGCCTGTCGGGTGCCGCCGCCGCGATACGCTCGGTGCGACAGAAACTCGGCGGAGAGGTCGTGGAGGATGCCGGCGATTTCTGGCGCAGCGTGCGCGAACAGCAGCATGCGTTCTTCCAGGCGGCCGGCGGCCGGCAGGGATACGCGCTGTGGCGTTTGTCGCTGCCGTCCACCGCGGCGGCGCCGAAGCTGCCGGGACGCCAGCTGATCGAATGGGGCGGCGCCCTGCGCTGGCTCGCGAGCGATGCGCCTGCAGCGGACATCCGTCAGGCTACGGTTGCGCTCGGCGGGCAGGCCGCCGTGTTCCGCGGCACCGTACCCGGTGTCGAACCGTTCCATCCCTTGTCGCCATCCTTGTTGCAGTTGCACCAGCGTTTGAAGCAGACCTTCGATCCGCACGGCATCTTCAATCCCGGCCGCATGTATTCGGAGTTCTGACGCCATGCAAACCAATCTACTCGACGCGATCAAACACACGGCCGACGGACAGGAGGCGGAGTCCATCCTGCGCGCCTGCGTGCATTGCGGATTCTGCACCGCGACCTGTCCCACTTACCAACTGCTGGGCAACGAACTGGACAGTCCGCGCGGGCGCATCTACCTGATCAAGGAGATGCTCGAAGGCGCCGCAGTGACGGAAAAAACCATGCTGCACCTGGACCGTTGCCTCACCTGCCGTTCCTGCGAAACGACCTGCCCGTCCGGCGTGCAATACGGCCGCCTGGTGGACATCGGGCGCGGCTATGCCGAAGAGAGAACCGGGCGCAGCCTGGGCCAGCGCATCCAGCGCGGACTGCTGCGCCAGGTGCTGCCGCGTCCGGCCGTATTCAATTCCCTGCTGGCAGCCGGGCGCATGATGCGCCCGTTGCTGCCGGGCGGCGTGGCCAGGAGCATCCCTGTCGCGCAGAAGCGGACAGCGCGCCCGGCTGCGCGTCATGCCCGCACCATGCTGGTACTGGAGGGCTGCGTGCAGCCGGGACTGGCGCCCAATACCAATGCCGCGGCAGCGCGGGTGCTCGACAGGCTGGGCATCTCTCTGGTCGGCGCCGAAAAAGCCGGTTGCTGCGGCGCGGTCAGCTACCACCTGAACGCGCATGAGGACGGCCTGGACTATATGCGCCGCAACATCGACGCCTGGTATCCCTCCGTGGAAAAAGGCGCGGAGGCGATCGTGATGACCGCCAGCGGCTGCGGCGCGATGGTCAAGGAATACGGGCACCTGCTGCGCAACGACCCGGCGTATGCGGCGAAAGCCGAGCGCATCTCCGGGCTGACGCGCGACCTGAGCGAGATACTCGCCGCCGAGAAGGACGGCCTGTTGAACCTGCTCACACCGGCGCAGCACGGCAAGGTCGCGTTCCATGCGCCCTGCACGCTGCAGCACGGGCAACGCATCGTCGGCGTGATCGAACAATTGCTGACCCGGGCCGGCTATGAACTGACGCCGGTAGCAGACAAGCATCTGTGTTGCGGCTCAGCGGGAACCTATTCGATCCTGCAGAAGGAGTTGTCGCAGCAACTGTTGCGCAACAAGCTCAATGCGCTGCAAAGCGGAAAGCCCGCACAGATCGCCAGTGCCAACATCGGCTGCCAGACCCATCTGCAAAGCGGGACCGACATGCCGGTGCGCCACTGGATCGAGTTGCTGGACGATGCACTGGCCTCTGCGACAGGCGGAAACTGAGCGCATCGCCGGGTTGCATCGTCGGACCCGGACATGCCCGCAGCGGCAGAAACGAGCGATACGGCAGTACGGAAGAACGAACTTTGATCGGGGGGCATATGACGAGTGTCTGGGACGAACGTTACGCTGGCGATGAATATCATTTCGGCACCGAACCGAATGCCTTCCTGGCCTCGCAGCAAAGCCTGCTGAAGCCGGGGATGTCCTGCCTTGCCGTGGCCGACGGGGAAGGGCGCAACGGCGTGTGGCTGGCCGGGCAGGGACTGGACGTGCTGTCGGTGGACGCTTCGTCCGTTGCGCAGGAAAAAGCCAGGAAGCTCGCGCGGGAGCGCGGCGTGGAGGTGACGTTCGAGCTGGTCGACCTGACGCAATGGGCCTGGGGCGAGAACCGTTTCGACATGGTCGCGGCGATCTTCATCCAGTTCGCCCCGCCCGAGCTGCGCGAGCAGATGTTCGCCCACATCAAGCGCTGCCTGAAGCCCGGCGGACTGCTATTGCTGCAGGGCTACACGCCGCGCCAGTTGCACTACCGCACCGGCGGGCCGTCGCAAGCCGAGAACCTCTACACCGAAGCCCTGTTGCGCAGCGCTTTCGACGACATGCAGATACTGCATCTGCGCGAGCACGACGACATCATCAGCGAAGGTTCGGGACACAGCGGCATGTCGGCACTGATCGACCTGGTGGCACGCAAGCACCGCTGATCAGTCTGCGCGGCCGACGTGCAGGAACAGCGGCCACTCGATCCGGCATGTCTTTCCTTCGGGCCAGTGCGCACCGATCTCTTCCGCGAGATCGCTGACCGGATCGTAACCTTTCTCTGCCTGGAACCTCCCCACCGCCGACCAGCTGCGCAGGTAGCCGAGCAAGTGTTCGCGCGTCCATGCCTTGTGCAGCGAGAATGCCGGAGCGGGAACGCGCGAGAACGGGAACGGCAGGTCGCGGTATGCGTTTTCCACATGCACGCGTTCGGACGGCCAGTAGGCGCCTATGGTCTCGTCGTAGAAACGGTCCACGATACGCTGTACCTCGGCGTGGCCGGTCATCAATCGGTTGTAGCCCCACGCCGCAATGATGCCGCGCGGCCTCAATACGCGTTGCGTCTCGCCATAGAACCGGGGCAGGTCGAACCAGTGCAAGGCCTGGGCAACGGTGACGACATCCACGCAGTGGTCCGGCAAGCCGCTGGCCTCGGCAGGGGTCACGCGGTACTGGACGTTGGCAAGCGCGGGTGCGGACGCAAGTTGCGCGCTACTGATGTCGGTGCCCAGCACCTGGGCGAAGCGCGAGGCCAGCGCGACGGTCGCCTGTCCGCTGCCCGCGCCGCAATCCCATGCCAGCTCGCGTTGCGGCGCGATGCTTGCCAGCCAGTCGAACAGCGCGTCGGGATATGACGGCCTGAACGCGGCATATTTTCCGGCAACCTGGGTGAAGTGATCTGGGTTCATCGCGTCTTTGCAGTCGTTATAGATCCGGCACGATGGAGCATCGACGCCGTTCACCTTTCGACAGGCTCAAGGCGAACGGACTTCAATGTCACCTGGCCGGATTTGCAGCGCATGCGGTCCGCATCAGCACTGTCGTCGATACGAGAAGATATTCCAGCGATTCCCCATTCAGGACTTCGATTTTATCCACGACTCGATCAGTGCCGCGTCCATCGCGCCGGACTTGCGCGCGATCTCTTTCCCGCCCCTGAACAGCGCCAGGGTCGGGATGCTCTGGATGTTGTATTGCGCGGCGATGTGCTGCGCTTCTTCCGTGTTCAGTTTGGCGACGCGCAGCTCGGGCTCCAGGCGTTGCGCGGCCTTTTCGTAGGCGGGGGCCATCATGCGGCAGGGGCCGCACCACGGCGCCCAGAAGTCCACCAGCACCGGGATGTCGTTGCGCGAGATGTGCAGCATGAAATTCTGCTCGGTCAGTTCGACCGGGTGTGCCGTGAACAGTGCCTGCTTGCACTTGCCGCAGGTGGGTTGTTCCGCAATCTTGTCGGACGGGACGCGATTGACCGCATCGCAATGCGGACAGACGATATGTTTGGAGTCGCTCATGATGATCTCAGTAAATCAGGAATTTCTAATATACGGAGTGCGTCGCGAAATTTCAACCCGGCCCATCCATTAGCCACAAAAAGATTGTGGTGACTGTGCGGGCCGGCGTCAGGAATACGGACTCACGGCAGCGCGATGCGCATCGACAGGTCGACGGCCTTGATGTCCTTGGTCAGCGCGCCGATCGAGATGCGATCCACCCCGGTCTCCGCGACCAGGCGCACATTCTCCAGCGTGATGCCGCCGGAGGCTTCCAGCTCGGCGCGCCTTGCGGCATGCGTCACGGCAAGGCGCATGTCCGCCATCGAAAAGTTATCGAGCAAGATAAGCCGCGCCCCCGCGTTCATGGCCTCATCGAGCTGCGCGAGGGTCTCCACTTCGATCTGGATCGGCACACCCGGCGGGGTGATCCGGAACGCGTGTTCCATGACCCTGCCGATGCCGCCGGCCGCCGCGATGTGGTTCTCCTTGATGAGGACGCCGTCGAACAGGCCGATGCGCTGGTTGTGCCCGCCGCCCACCCTGACCGCATGTTTCTCCGCCAGGCGCAGGCCGGGCAGGGTCTTGCGCGTATCCATGATCTTGGCGTGCGTGCCGCTGGCCGCGTCGACGTAGCGCCGGGTTACCGTGGCGACGGCGGAGAGCGTCTGCAGGAAGTTCAATGCCGGACGTTCGGCGGTGAGCATGGCCCGCGCATTGCCGCGTATCTCGCACAGGACATGGTTGGCCTCGACTGCGGTGCCCTCCTGGGCCTTCCAGCTGATCCTGCATTCGGGGTCGAGCGTGAGGAAACATTCCTCGAACCACAGCGTGCCGCACAGCACCGCCGCTTCGCGCGTGATGACGGTGGCGCGTGCCTGCGCATGCTCCGGGATCAGTTGCGCGGTGAGGTCGTTGTCGTAACCGTCCTCAGTCAAAGCGGCGATGACGTTGGCGCGGATGGTGTGTGCGAGTGGCGTGTGTGGCATGGTACGTATCCTTGGATGGGGGCGTAGTATAAGGGAAGGAACGGGGGGTTGAAATCGCCGCGGGCTGCCCCATCTATGGGCCAGTTCAGATATTCCATCAAGGAGTGCATCATGCGTTTCGACAAGTTCACCACCAAGCTGCAGCAAGCCCTTTCCGATGCCCAGAGCCTGGCCGTCGGCAGCGACAACCAGTTCATCGAGCCGCAGCACCTGCTGCTGGCCCTGCTCAACGACGCCGAGAGCGGGGCCGGTTCGCTGCTCGCGCGCGCCGGGGGCAATGTCAATGCGCTGAAGACTGCACTCAGCGATGCCGTTTCTCGCCTGCCCAAGATAGAAGGGCACGGCGGCGAAGTGCAGGTGGGGCGCGACCTGTCCAACCTGTTCAACCTCACCGACAAGGAAGCGCAGAAGCGGGGAGACCAGTTCATCGCCAGCGAGATGTACCTGCTGGCGCTTACCAACGACAAGGGCGAAACCGGCCGCCTGCTCAAACAGCACGGCGTGGCGCGTGCGCCGCTGGAGCAGGCCATCAACGCCGTGCGCGGCGGCGAGTCGGTTGGCTCGCAGGAAGCCGAAGGCCAGCGCGAAGCGCTGAAGAAATACTGCATGGACCTCACCGAACGTGCGCGTCAGGGCAAGCTGGACCCGGTGATCGGCCGCGACGACGAGATCCGCCGCGCGATCCAGGTGCTGCAGCGCCGCACCAAGAACAACCCCGTGCTGATCGGCGAACCGGGCGTCGGCAAGACCGCGATCGTTGAAGGCCTGGCACAGCGCATCATCAACGAGGAAGTGCCGGAGACCCTGAAAGGCAAGCGCGTGCTGTCGCTGGACATGGCGGCGCTGCTTGCGGGTGCGAAGTATCGCGGCGAATTCGAGGAGCGCTTGAAATCGGTGCTGAACGAGCTGGCCAAGGACGAGGGCAGGAACATCGTGTTCATCGACGAGCTGCACACCATGGTCGGCGCGGGCAAGGCAGAAGGCGCGATGGATGCGGGCAACATGCTCAAGCCGGCGCTGGCGCGCGGCGAGCTGCACTGCATCGGCGCCACCACGCTGGACGAATACCGCAAATACATCGAGAAGGATGCGGCGCTGGAGCGCCGCTTCCAGAAGGTGCTGGTGGACGA
>JAJXTT010000044.1:0-1568 GCA_021783525.1 Pseudomonadota bacterium | reverse complement strand
GAAGAGATCGCCGAAGTGGTGAGCCGCGCGACCGGCATCCCGGTCAGCAAGATGATGCAGGGCGAGCGCGACAAGCTGCTGCACATGGAAGACAAGTTGCACGAGCGCGTGGTGGGGCAGGACGAGGCGGTGCGCCTGGTGTCCGATGCGATCCGCCGTTCGCGCTCCGGCCTGTCCGACCCGAATCGCCCCTACGGTTCGTTCTTGTTCCTCGGTCCCACCGGTGTGGGCAAGACCGAACTGTGCAAGGCGCTGGCCGGTTTCATGTTCGATTCCGAAGACCACCTGATCCGCATCGACATGAGCGAGTACATGGAGAAACATTCCGTCGCGCGCCTGATCGGCGCGCCGCCCGGCTATGTCGGCTATGAGGAAGGCGGCGGTCTGACCGAGGCCGTGCGCCGCAAACCATACAGCGTCATCCTGCTGGACGAAGTGGAGAAGGCGCACCCCGATGTGTTCAACGTGCTGTTGCAAGCGCTGGATGACGGCCGCATGACCGACGGCCAGGGCCGCACCGTGGACTTCAAGAACACGGTGATCGTGATGACCTCCAACCTGGGTTCGCAGATGATCCAGCAGATGTCGGGCGACGATTACCAGGTAGTGAAACTGGCTGTGATGGCCGAGGTGAAGAACTACTTCCGTCCCGAGTTCATCAACCGCATTGACGAGGTCGTGGTGTTCCATGCGCTGGACGAGAAGAACATCAAGTCCATCGCGCGCATCCAGCTGCAGTACCTGGAGAAACGCCTGGCCGCGATGGAGATGAAGCTGACCATCAGCGATGGCGCGCTGGCAGAGATTGCCAATGCGGGCTTCGACCCGGTGTATGGCGCGCGTCCGCTGAAACGCGCGATCCAGGCGCAGCTCGAGAACCCGCTGGCCAAGCAGATCCTCGAAGGCCGCTTTGCCGCCAAGGACACCATCATGGTGGACTGCAAGGGCGGGGTGATGCGCTTCGACAAAGGGTAAAATCTGCCGCGACCTTGAGAGGGAACGGAGAAAGATGATGAGATCGCTCGTCGAGATCAGGATGCCGAAATATCCCGGATGCTGGACGAGCTGCGGAAACTGCGCGAACGGCGATATCGTCGTGCAGAGCGTGCTGGTCTCGCCGGGAGGGGCCGTGAAGCGGGACGACACCCTCATCGTTCTGGAGACCGGGAAGGTGGCGATCGATATCCCGTCGCCCCATGACGGAACCATCACCGAGGTGCGGGTGCAGGAATACGACCCCATAGGCGAAGGAGAAGTCATCGCGCTGATCGAATTGGCCTGAGCGGCGCTCGCGCGGGATGGTGCGCGCCATAACGGGTATTGCTGGAACTTTTTATATACATTCGGGAAACCAGATGCAGATCAAATATGTGTTGAACTCCCCGGCCAACCCTCCCGGCCCGTTGCGCAAGCTGGCGGGTCTGGTGGTGACGGTGGCGATCCTTGGACTGGCGCTGATGTTCTCGGCCGCGCTGCTGACGGTCATCGCGATCGCCGGCGCCATCGCCTGGGGGTATCTGTGGTGGAAGACGCGTGCGGTCAGGAAGCAGATGCGCGACTTTCAGGCA
>JAJXTT010000043.1 GCA_021783525.1 Pseudomonadota bacterium | reverse complement strand
CCAGGCGCATCGCCAGCACCTCGGCATGGTGCGCGATGCGGAAGGCGACGCCGATGATGGCCGCCAGGATGACCAGCAGCAGTCCCCAGAGCGTTGCGCCGCCGCGATCGACGGCACCGTGTTCGAGCGCAATGCCGAGCGCGAGAACGAGCAGCGCAATGGCGATAGGCAACTCAGCTTTCAGATATTTCATACGTAGCCTTGTTGTTCATCAATTTCCGCGGTTCGCCAATTCGGCCGGTCCCGGAATCCGGTTTCTGTGCAAACACGATCCAGTCGCTATATGGCGAACTTCAAAATGAGCCCGATCACGGCGCACGCCGCGATGACTTCCATGACACCGCGCTTATAGCGCAACAATGCAACGACGGCCGCCAGCGCGATCAGCGCGGAGATCCAGTCGAACGTGCCGGAGAATCCCTTCGGCCACAGGACGTGGTAGGCAAAGAACATGGCCAGGTTCAGGATGACGCCCACCACCGCCGCGGTGATCGCCGTCAGTGGCGCGGTGAATTTGAGATCGCCGTGCGTGGCTTCCACCAGAGGGCCGCCGGCAAAGATGAAGAGGAAAGACGGCAGGAAAGTGAACCAGGTCACCAGCGTGGCGGCAACGGCGCCGGCCAGGAAAAGGTTGTCCGGACCGAACAGCGCATGCACATAGCCGCCGACGAAGCCCACGAACGACACCACCATGATCAGCGGCCCCGGCGTGGTTTCGCCGAGCGCCAGGCCGTCGATCATCTGCGGCGGCGTGAGCCAGCCGTATTGTCCGACTGCGCCCAGGTAGACATAGGGCAACACCGCATACGCGCCGCCGAACGTCAGCAGCGCGGCCTTGGTGAAGAACCAGCCCATCTGCGTCAGCGTGTGGTCCCAGCCGTAATTCGCCGTCAACAACGCCATCGGCAGCCCCCACAGCAGACCGCCGACCATGGCCACCCTGGCCAGCCCGGCCCAGCGGAACCTTGCATGCTCCGGCGTCGGCGTGTGGTCGTCGATCAGGGCCGCGCCGTAGGACTTGCCGGCTTTGCCGTGCCCGCCCCCGCCGACCTTGAACTTGTCCGGCGCGATGCGCCCGCCGAGGTAACCGATCAGGGCCGCGCTGGCGACGATGGCGGGAAAAGGCACGTTCAGCGCAAAGATCGCGACGAAGGCCGCTGCCGCAATCGCCCACAACAGGCTGTTCTTGAGTGCGCGCGAGCCGATGCGATGTGTCGCCTGCAGCACGATGGCGGTCACTGCCGGCTTGATGCCGTAAAACAGGCCGGCCACCAGCGGCACGTCGCCGAATGCGATGTAGAACCAGGACAGCGCGATCAGGATGAACAGCGAAGGCAGGACGAACAGCGTCCCGGCAAGGATGCCGCCCCAGGTGCGGTGCATCATCCAGCCGATATAGGTCGCGAGCTGCTGCGCTTCCGGGCCGGGAAGCACCATGCAATAGTTGAGCGCGTGCAGGAAGCGTTTTTCCGATATCCAGCGTTTACGCTCGACCAGGTCCTGGTGCATGATGGCGATCTGCCCGGCAGGCCCGCCGAAGCTGATAAGGCCGAGCTTCAGCCAATACCGGAAAGCCTGGGCCAGTGTCACCGGCACGGGCGGGTGCGTCTCCGTTGAAATTTGCTGCTGTGATGTGTCCATGACTCCTCCTTGGATTATCCAATTTCAGAGCAGGCCTTGGACAGTGGATCGTCTTGAAGCGGGGAGGCTGCCTTATCCCCGATGGACGCATTATCACTTTTTCATCCATGCCGGACAAGGCATGGCCGCGATCAACCATATGCCCGGTAATGCCGCGCGCTGCAGGCACACCCGATGCGGGCACCTATGGCATACTTTTAATTTATCTGTATGAAAGTCCTGGTTCAGTTCCCTCTCCCTCCGGGAGAGGGTTAGGGTGAGGGATAGCTCGTCGAACCCTCATCCAAGCCATCTTCCTCCGGGAGAGAGGAAGAAAACCTGACTTGATCGGTGCATCCCTTTAATAACACCAGGCTGGCAACATCATGCACATGAGTACCACCGAGATATTCCTGATCGCAATGACGCTGATCTTCAGCATCCCCTACCTGATCTGGCGCGCCGGCAGGACGGAATACTACGCGCCGCTGGTCGTGGTGCAGATCATCACCGGCATCCTGCTCGGCCCCGGCGTCCTGGGTGCGGCTTTCCCCGACTATTACACCTTCGTCTTTACGCCGCAGGTGATCCAGTTGCTGAACGGCATCGCCTGGTGGGCGGTGATGCTCTTCGTCTGGATCGCCGGGATCGAACTCGACCTGCGCCAGGCCTGGAAGCATCGCGAAGAAAGCGGCATCACCGCCGCACTGGCCTTGGGCATGCCGCTGCTGTTCGGCAGCATCGCCGCTGCGGGCATGTTGAAGTACGACGGCTGGATCGGTCCCAGGGGCATGACCTGGCAATTCATCGCGGGCGTCGGCATGGCCTGCGCCGTCACCGCACTGCCTATCCTCATTCTGCTCATGGAGAAGTTGTCCATCCTGCGCCAGCCCATCGGCCAGCGCATCCTGCGCTACGCGAGCCTGGACGACATCGCGATCTGGGGTGTGCTTGCGCTGATCCTGATGGATTGGGAGCGCGTGGGGAAGCAGGCCGGATTTCTATTGGCCTTCGGCGTCGCCAGTTACCTGTTCCGCAGACTCATGGTGTGGTTGCAGGAGCATGACCGCTGGTACGTCGGCCTGATCTGGCTGGCCGTCTGCGGCTTCGGCGCCGATTGGTCAGGACTGCACTTCATGGTCGGCGCGTTCCTCGCCGGCGCCGTCATGGATAGCCACTGGTTCAACCAGAAGCAGATGGACATGCTGCGCCATCACGTCCTGTTGGTCATCATGCCGGTGTTCTTCCTCAGCACTGGCCTCCGCACCAACTGGGCCATAGGCGGCACGGCCGTGTTCATCGCCGCGGGCGTGTTGCTGCTCGCCTCCGTCTCGGGGAAACTGATCGGCACGCACATCGCCGGCAAGATACTCAAATGGCAACCGGGCGAGGCTTCCATCATCGGCTGGCTGCTGCAAACCAAGGCGCTCATCATGATCATCTTCGCCAACGTGCTGCTGGACAAGCAGATCATCACCAGCGAAACCTTTACCGCGTTGCTGCTGATGGCGGTCGCCAGCACAATGCTCACCGTGCCGGTGGCATCGCCGAAACTGCAGCGCATGAAAGAGATCATCTTCCGGTCGAAGTGATGGTGGCTTTGCGGCGGGATGTCTGCGCTGCGCACCATAGCGGACCCAAGTGGTGCTATTTATAACTTTCGCCGCGTGCTCATTTCGGTGAATCTATGGGGCTCTTGTGAGTGCTGGTGATTTGCTATAACACATAGCCTCATATCAAGACCTCCACGCTCACTCTGACTCCATCCCGAAAATCGCCTTAAATCGCTTATCAAGTTTGTTCTTCAATGCAGTTACGTTTTGGAATTCAGGGCATCCGAAGCCCGCCAAGTCAAAATGCAATGGCGTATCTGCTTTTCTGAACAGAATTGGGCGTTTACCTAACGCATGCGCATACCCTACTTCATAGTAGACATTGGGACGCTCATGTGAAAGATCAGCAATCAGAAACTCACATTCCCGAATTTGTCTCAAGACAACATCTGTAATGCTCTCTTGGTGTTCAATGAGATCAGCCCTTGTGGCGCTTATGCCAAATTTTTCACAAACTTCCTGGATGGCATTGTAGACGTCTTCTAGCTCCGGGATGTTTGGGTTTATAGGCATAATAACAAACGCCGTATTAGAGCGTTGTCGAACATCTTCGCTTGAGCTCGTTCCTGCAAAAAGAGGTGGATTCAACAACCCAGCCATCCCAGAACTGACAACCTGTTTTGGTTTCCAGGTATAGAACTCTTCCATTAGGTTGTCGAGGTTTTCATAGGAGAGATAAGCATCGTAGCCATCATCTCCGGGCGGAAAACTTATGGATGCATAGCCTCCATTATTACTGCTTGCCGATGCACCTCCCATGAAGTTTCCTAAGTCACACATTAAACGTAGCGCCACCTCAACATCTTGTGTTTGCAGCCCGATATTGCCTGCCAGATCAGCGGCGGCAATTCTGTCAATTCCCGGAGCCCTGAGAATCATCTCCTTAATCTTAGAAATCACCTGTGCTACGTTTCTGAAAACTTTACTCTCTGGATCAATCGCCCAAATTCCAAGAAGCGTTGGGTGATCATATCGAAACAGCCGATAATCAATTTTTCTTGGGTCAAAGTCGTTGGATATTTTTCCGTACAACTTTACCTTGGTTTTTCTTACGTCAGACTCCTGACTCTTATAAACCTCGCGCACCCATAGTTCTTCGTCTTTATTTAGTCGCGCCTGCCTGAACGTATAATCCATTGAGCTATTCCTTTGAATTCACCTTCATTGAAGAGATGAGATCGCCCCATAATTTCATGGAAGAGGCGGTCTCCCCAGATTTCTCTGAGCCTATTGATTTGCGTACCATTTGGCAATGCATTACGGCTGAAGGAGAGCAATATCTAGAACATTCCATTCTCAATGGTCAACATATTCGACATCTTTACCTCCACTCCGCTTTGACCAGGAATGCAGCAATGATGACAAGGTGTCACGCATGAATCCTTCGTCTTGCGCCGCGGATACGCCAACATATTTATTACCACGGCCGAATGTTTCAAATCGGATTTTTATGTTCGGGGCTACCTCTTCGAAACCTACCGGGGTTAGTTCGTCGGGAAGCACGCTAAGATTGACAGTTCCGTTTTGATCTACCCAAAGTATATGGTCACCAGCGTCATCATTCTGGGCAGAAAAAAGTGCTCTCAGTTGTTCAATAGTGGGGCGATTATTCATGTTCATTTCCAAACCTCCATTTTGTCGACGTTATTGCGCTTAACTGCCACTTTACGGATACAATTATCCCTCATATGGTCAGCTCCGAGACACAAAGCGGAAGTTATTCATCAGGATCAGCAAAGAAAGCGGCGTTCGACCGACTGCCGAAATATATTAATGATCGAAGTTTGGCCATTGCGGACTGTTGAAGTCCGTTCTAAATTGCTTCTAACAATGGTCGGTGTGAAAAGCCTAACAAATCAATTCAGCCGACCGATGAAAGCGGCGGCTGATCGCAGCGTTTGGCATCGTAGGCGCAGGCGTAATTCGTCTACAAACTTTAGATAGGAAAGGAGGTCCGTGTGGCAGCAAACGTACAACATGCTGACGCCGTCACTCTCGTTGAGCACCTCGAAAAGCACATCCTCCAAGACGCCAGTTACTACATGACCTACTCCGACGCGGCGACGGTCTTAGGTCGAAACGCTGCGCGAGATGGGCGGCATATTGGACAAGTGACCTCTCGAATTGATGCAGCCTGCTTCTACGCCAAGACTCCGTTTCTCGCAATGCATCGCGTTCGCGAGACCTACGGCGGTCACATCAATCCGCGATCGTTCGGTGGTGACCTCTGGCGTCCACATATTCCCGCGATCGTCGCAAGAGCCGAGGCCCACACTTGGCGCGTCGAAGACTTTCACAGTGTGAAGCGGCAACTTCAAAGTCTGGGTGATGACGCCGCAACCCTTCAATGGAAGCGAATCGAGATGTTCGGTGAGAAGGGGGTTCAAAAAGCTTTGGGACTTCTCCCGGGCTGAACGCGATGCCTACCTTTCGTTCGAGAGTAACCTCCCGCAAAAACCGCGCGAGACCCCTCAACTCCACATTTAACGACTGGTTTCTAACAAAACGAAAGTTTCACAGCATTGCTTGCTAAGGCCGATATGGCCGAACACCAACAAAACACAACGTGCGGGACGCGAGGGGAAAAAGCCAAACTTGATCGGCGCATCCCCAAATAAAAAAGGCAGCGCGCATGCGCTGCCCTTTCTTCCATCCCAACCGGTTATTACTTGATACTCGGCAACCCGCTCAGGTAGCCAACCACACCCCGCTGATCCACTTTCTTGCCCAGCACATCCTTGATCGCTGCCGGATATTGCTTCAGGTCATCGGTCGCTCCGGGATGCTGGACATTGCCCATCAGATAGAAATGGCCGTTCCAGTCATCGACCACTTGCAGGCCCGTATCCTCGGCCCCGACCGGCGCGGAAAAGATGCGGACCGGTTTCGTCTGCTTTTGGCTTACGTCATAGGCCCAGACGAAGTTGTTCAGGTGGTTCCCGCTATCCTCGCCTATGAATAAGGTGTGCAGGCTTTCCGAATATTTCAGGTTGTCGGGATTCGCAATGCGGTCCGTATCGCACTTGTCGAACTCTCCATACTGCTGGCCGAATGGTTTCTTCGCACCCGTCACCAACGCCTGGATGCTGCCGGCCACCCAGTCGCTGTTGATCCTGTTTCCATCGAGGTCGCGCTCTCCGCCTTTCAGGCTTGCTTCATATACGGCGCCGCAAGCCAGGTCTTTGGGGTCGCCTTCCAGGTTGATGTCGTCGCGCGGGCGATCTTCGTTCTGCTTGTCCACCATGCTCTTTTCGACATAGGACATGGCGACATACAGGCGCTTGTCGCGTGCATTGTGCGTCACGCCTTCCATCTTGGTGAATTCGCTGGTCGCGCCCAGCAGTGCTGCATAGCGGCGGCTCTCCAGGAAGGCTGCAGCCTTCGCCATGCCGGGTTTCAGCTTCAGATATTCCAGATGCGCGACTTCCTTGCCTGTTCCGGCATACACAAAGACCGGCTTGAAGGCGGCGAATTTTGCCGGGTTCGATTTCATGTCTGCGGGGCTGGCCACTTCGAAGATGTCGGAGAATCTGATCCCGCCCTGTATCAGCGTGTGCACTTCATCTTCGCTGGCATGGCCCAGCGGGATCCAGCGCAACCCGGCCTTGCCGCCGTTGACCGCCGACACTCCCATCCAGATCGCCGCGTACAACGTGCCGGCAGTCAGTTGTCCCGCCTTGTCGGCGACGAACATGAACATCACGGTATCGCGTCCGTCATCGCCCATGTATACGGTGCGCCTGTCGGGCATCACATCGCCCAGCTCATTCGCCAGCCTGCCCATGGCATAGCGCTTAACAAAACGGGAATGGCCCTTGTCGTCGACCGATACCTCGAATTTGTAACCATAGGCATAGGGATTGCTGCCGCCGGACTGCGCGGTTTTGTCCAAGGTGCCGGTGTACAGATTCATGGTTTGCAGCGGTTCGTTCTCAAACTCCTTGGCATTGGGCTCGTACTCTTCGCCGCCCAGATGCGTGCCCCACGGCGTCATGCTGCCCGCGCACGGCGTCCATATCCCGCCGCTGGCGGACGCATCGACGTTGGCCAGGTCGACGACCTTCAGCAACCCGGTCTTCCTGTCCTGAACCACGGTTGCCTGATCGATGGCTGCAGGCAATTGTGCATACAGCTGCACGGCCGGTTTGCCCGCCTCCACGTTCGGCGCTTCGGTGTTGTATTCGTAATGCGTCATCAGGTACGCCGTGTACTTGCCCTTTTGCGTTCCCAGCAAGGAGTTCGCATCCGGCGCATACGATAAGAACGGGCCTTGGGCGACTTCGCCGTCTGCATTGGCGGCGGTGCGCTGGATCAGCTTGCCGTCCTTGTCCACGATGGCGCCTGCCTGCCAGCGGCCGATCCTGTCCGATGAGCGATACAGCGCCCGATACGTGAGCGGGAACACTTTCTTTGTGCCGTTGCGGTAAGTCACGATGGCGCTGGAGCGCGTATAAAAGCTGGTGCGCTCCGCATCGGTCTCCGGCGCCGGCGTCGACGTGAACTCCACGGTAGCCACCGCGGCTTCGGCCAGCGACACAAGCGGCATCAGCAACGACACCAGCAACAGGGAAATTTTCAGATTCTTCATTGTCAGTCCTTGATCAGGTTCATCAGGTCGCCGATGGCCGGCCTGTTCTTGGGTATATAGGGTGATGCCTTGTCGTGGATCGGGTTGGGCAGATTGTCCCGGCTGCGATTCGACAGCGGCGGTATGTTCCAGTTGTGTTCAATGAATTTGAGTATGGATGCGTGATCGTAATAAGTGTGATCGACGTAGCCTTTCCTGGCGTGCGGGGAAATCACCAGCAGCGGGATGCGCGGGCCATCGCCGAAGAAGTCGATGAACTGGACATAGCCCGAATCGTAGTAGCCGCCGCTCTCGTCGAAGGTCACGAAGATTGCGGTCTTCTTCCATAGTTCGGGGTTCTGCCTGACCTTGTCCACCACGCTGCGCAACAGCTCGTCGAAGCCGGTCTCCATCGCGTAGCCCGGATGTCCGGATATGCTGTCGTAGGGAGCGATGACGGCAACCGCGGGGAACGCCGACTCGCCTTGTTGCGCATCCACGTAGAACTGCTGCAGATCGCGCAGATTGGATTTGTCCGCGCCCTGCATGATGGAAGAGAAGTACAGATGCGTATCGCACATCGCGCAATACTCCTTGTCGACGTTCTTTCCGTCGTTGCGCCCTCCGGTGTACCAGCGCCAGGACACGCCGTTGGCCGTCAATGCATCGCCAATCGTGGGGATGGATTGCGGCGGGAGCTTGTCGTTACCCGCCGCGAGCAGTTCTCCCGTCGGCGAGTAGGACGGCTCCATATTGTTCACCATGTAATAGGTGCCGGCATCGCAATTCCCGTCGCGGAACGGGCGGTACGGCAGACGTTTCAGGAAATCGGCGATTCCCTTGACACCCGGATTTGCGGTATCGGAGCAATTCACGTACGTCCCGCCCAGGTATCCGTCTTCCGTGTACCAGTTGTTGGTATCGGGTTGTGCATCCGGATTTTCGATCAGCTTGGCCGGCGGAACCGCGGGCTTGCCGTCATGCGTATAGAAGGCGACATCGGCCGTGGCCAGTGCAAGATAATTTCCCGTCGTGCCGCCCATGATGGACTGGTGATAGTTGTCGGCGATCGCATATTCGTCGGCAAGCTGGCGGATATAAGGCGCATCGCCTTTTGCCATATTGTAGAAGCCCATGGCCACGCCGCCCTGGAAGGTCTTGCCGTATGCGACGGGCGATTTCCCGTTGCTGGGTCCGACGCCGGCAGATTCCGCCGTCCAGACGAACAGATCGTTCTTGCCGCCATCGACCTGCTGCCACATCTGGAAGAACCGGTGCAGGGGATCGCCCGTGTGCGTGCCGTAGCTTACATATCTGGTGATCTGGAACGGGCCATTCGGCAAGTCCGCCGGAAAGCGCGCGTCGGGGACATCCCTGCGCTGCCCGAAAGCCCCCCACGCATAAGGCTGCGGCAACACTTCATATGCACCGACAACATCGGGAGTCGGGACATATGCGCCTTTGCTCTGCGCAAGGTGCTGTGCCGCCAGATCGAAGTT